>CAILAF010000671.1 GCA_903832075.1 uncultured Chitinophagaceae bacterium | reverse complement strand
TGACTAACCCAATCAATAAGATAATAGCTAACTGTTTTTTTTAGAACTATTAAGTAATCGTATGTTTTAGTTGTTCTCATTCATATAAGTTTTAATACATTCCTTTAAGTTCATTGTTTGATGAAGGAGTAAGGTGCTAAACTATATGATTAATGTCATTTAAGTTAACTTTTTTCGGGTTACTTTTGCAGTACGAAAAGAAAATCTATGAAGAAGACGCATATTATAATGTTAGTGTTAATTGTTGTAGCAATAACAGTATTAATAAGTTACACAGGTAATTTAACTACATACGAAACCATTGCCTCTGCAAAACAAAAACCGGGAAAATTTGTTAATCTGATAGCGAAAATTGATAAAACCCAACCACTGGAATATGATGCAGTTAAAAACCCTAATTATCTAAGCTTTACAGCGTTAGATACTTTGGGTAATACTGTAAAAGTGGTTTATCATAACACTAAGCCAACTGATATGGAAAAAAGTGAGCGCATTGTGTTGAAAGGAAAAATGAATGGTAATGAATTTGAGTGTAAAGATATTCTATTGAAATGCCCTTCAAAATATAAAGACGACATGAATGTGGCAAATAAAAACGTACAAAATTCTGTGAGCAATTAATTAAATCTTCTTTCATCGATGCAGTATCACGGCGAACATTTATTAATAGGACAATTAGGACATTTCTTTGCAATACTTTCATTAGTAGCATCTGCAGTTGCAACGATTGCATATTTTAAAGCCAATCAATTAACAGCGCTTATTGAAAAACAAAGTTGGTTAAAATTTGCACGTGCATCTTTCGTAATTGAAACCATTTCCATTGCTTCAATTTTTGGGATTTTATTTTTTATTGTTTCGCATCATTATCACGAATATTTTTTTGCATGGAATCATTCTTCACTTTCATTGCTGCCTAAATATTTATTGGCTTGTATTTGGGAAGATCAATCAGGAAGTTTTTTATTATGGAATATTTGGCATTGTGTTTTAGGATGGATGATTATCTGGAAAAATAAAAAATGGGAAGCTCCTGTAATGACTGCAATCAACTTTGCACAATTTTGTATTGCTACCATGTTGATAGGTATTTATTTTTTTGGAACAAAAATCGGGAACGATCCTTTTTCTTTATTGCGTCAACAATTAGATGCACCGGTATTATTTCAAAATCCTGATTATTTAAATTTCCCAAAAATTCATGAAGGCAATGATCTAAATACTTTATTGCAAAACTATTGGATGGTTATTCATCCACCAGTTTTGTTTTTAGGATTTGCATCAACAATTATTCCTTTAGGTTTTGCTTATGCAGGATTGATAAACAAGGATCATTCATGGACTAAACCTGCATTGCCTTGGGCTGCATTTTCAAGTGCTGTTTTAGGAGCCGGTATTATGATGGGCGCTGCATGGGCTTATGAAAGTTTATCATTCGGTGGCTATTGGGCTTGGGATCCGGTTGAGAATGCATCATTGGTACCTTGGTTAACATTAGTTGCAGGATTACATACCAATTTAGTTTACAAGAGTACGGGTTATTCATTGCGTACTACCTACTTCTTTTATATCATTAGTTTTATATTAGTGTTGTATTCAACTTTCTTAACGAGAAGTGGCATATTAGGAGATACTTCTGTTCATGCATTTGTTGGTTCGGAAATGACATTACAATTAAGTTTATTTGTTGCCGTGTTTTTTGTTCCGTTGATGTTTTTGTTTTTCAAAAGGTATAAATCAATTCCATCAATCAATAAAGAAGAAAGTACATATAGCAGAGAGTTTTGGATGTTTATTGGTGCATTGGTTCTATTTTTATCAAGCATCGTAATCACACTCAAAACATCTGTTCCTGTTTACAATAAAATTTTTGGAACTAATATTGCAGATGCTGAAGATCCAGAATTTTCGTATAATCAAATTCAAGTTTTCGTTGCTATTATTTTAGGAATACTTACAGCAACCATTCAATACTTTAAATACAAGGAAACGCCCAATGCATATTTTGGTAAAAAAATATTATTACCAACAATAATTGCATTGGCAATTAGTATTGGAATCAGTTTATTCGGTAATGTAGATTTTGATAAAAAAGGAATTGGTTTTTTAATTGCTATTCATGTTGCCATATTTGCCGGTGTTTATTCTGTCGTTGCAAATGCAGGATATATTTGGATTGTATTGAAAGGAAAAATAAAATTAGCAGGTGCATCAGTTGCACATCTTGGATTTGGATTAGTGTTGGTGGGGATATTAATATCATCATCAAAAAAAGATGTATTAAGTAAAAACACAACCGGTATTGCTGTATTTAAAAAAGATAAGAATGAAGATCCTGCAGAAAATATAACCTTGTTTAAAGGGTTGCCAACCGATATGGGCAAATACATGGTTACTTATGTTAGCGATACTTTTAATTCAGCAGAGCGTAAACGTTTTTTTGAAATAGATTTTAAATCGAAAGATGGAAAAGATCATTTTCAATTATATCCGGATCTGATTAAAGGTAATAAAGGAATGGAAGGTTTTTCTGCCAATCCATCTTCCAAACATTATTGGTATAAAGATATTTTTGTTTACATCTCTGCATTTCAGGAAAACAAAAATGCAGATACTACAACTTATCAAAACCGTGCAATAAAGGTTGGAGATACTTTATATTATGGAAATGGATTCATTATATTAAATAGAGTTTTAAAAAATCCTGATTCTTTAAAAGCTAGATATAGTGCTGATGAACTTGCTGTGTTCCTTGATTTTACTGTTACTTCAAAAGATGGAAGAAAATATGAAGCAGCGCCTGGCATAGCTGTTAAAGGAGAAATTTTGCGCGAAATACCTGATACTGTAAAATCGCAAAACCTTGCCATAAAGTTTAATAAAGTATTAGATCAAAATAAAGGAGAACTGGAAATTGGTATTAAAGAAAGTAATTCTATTACACAGCTAATTACTTTAAAAGTGTATGAATT
>CAILAF010000670.1 GCA_903832075.1 uncultured Chitinophagaceae bacterium | reverse complement strand
GTAAGTTTTTGCTAAAATGGAGGCGGCGGCAATACTCATGTATTTACCATCGCCTTGTATAATGCAAGTATGCGGCATTGTTTTATACTGTTTAAAACGATTTCCATCTATCAAAAGAGTTTCAGGAATTATTTTTAATTGATCAATTAGAATTTAAATATACAAACGAAGTGTTAGTGAACTAAAAATATTTAACTCACACCAATAATTATTTACTTGGATGTAATACTTTTAAAAAATGAAAGCATTTTTATTTGATTTGAATGGAACTATCATTGACGATATGGATTACCATGAAAAAGTATGGTACGATTTATTAAATAACGAATTAAACGCCAACATGAGTTGGCCCGAAGTAAAAAGCAATATGTATGGTACCAATATTGAATTATTTGAAAGAATATTCGGTAAAGAAAAATTTACACTGGAAGAAATGAAAAACTTGTCAATGCGAAAAGAAGTCTTATACCAGAAAACTTTCTTGCCTCATCTTAAATTAATTAATGGATTAGACATTTTTTTTAAAAAAGCAAATCAAAAAAACATACCAATGGCAATAGGTTCTGCCGCTATTCCATTTAATATTGATTTTATTTTAGACAACCTTCCAATTCGTCGTTATTTTAAAACAATTGTAAGTGCTGATGATGTAATTTTAAGTAAGCCACATCCTGAAACTTTTTTAAAATGTGCTGATCAATTAAAAATTAATTATACAGATTGCATTGTTTTTGAAGATTCACCAAAAGGCGTAGAAGCCGCTGCCAGAGCAGGAATGAAAGCAGTTGCCATTACAACTTATCATTCACCAAAAGATTTTGAACACTTAAACAATGTAATGTTCTTTGTGAAAGATTATTCCGATAAAAATTTAGACCAACTATTTGAATGATAAAACTAAATTTCAAAACTTGTAACATATTTATTATTAATAAGAAACTGATTCAACGCTTCTCTTTTTGATTGATTTGATGTTATTTTATATTCCACAATTACTTCATCATTCGCTTTTGCAAGTTTAGTACGTAAAAAATTAATTCCCATTTTTTTAATTTCTTCTTCTAATAAGTCCATCGAATATTCATATGCTTTGAACTGAATATTATACATTTTGGTTTGATGCAAATTGTCTAATGTTTCTTCCAATCTTGATAAAATAATTAATGTTCCTAAAACAAGAATTAATACAATTGCTGATAGTACATAATGTCCAAATCCAATGCACATGCCCATTGCAGCAGCAATCCAAATAGTAGCAGCAGACGTAATACCCCGAACAGTTGTACCTTCTTTAAAAACAACACCTGCTCCTATAAAACCAATTCCGGTAACAATATTTGATGCAATACGATCACTATTTTCTGCAAACGTTTTAGAAAGAATACTAAATAAACATGAACCAACACATATCAATATCATCGTTCGGAAACCTGCTGGTTTACTCCGATATTCGCGCTCCATTCCTAATACACCACCGGCAGTAAACGCTGCGATAATCTTGATGATATACTCTGTTTCTATATTCATTAATCTAAATTAAACTCTTCGTGCAAATGTGGTACAATCACATCCTTAAAATTTTTCTTTTCTAATCTCTTTTGAAAATCTAATTGCACTTCTTCTTCCCCATGTACAATAAACAATTTTTTTATCAAAGCCGGATTTTGACAAGCTAAGAATTGACAAAGATCGTCATAATCTCCATGTGCGCTCATACTTCTCATTGATCCAACTTCTGCAATCACTTTATAAAATTCGCCATAAATTTTTACTTCCTTTGAACCATTCATCAATCTGCCACCTAAAGAATGCGGCTCGCAATAACCCACTAATAAAATTGTGTTTTTATGATCATTGATATTATTGGCGATATGATGTTTGATTCGTCCTGCATCAGCCATGCCGCTGGCAGAAATAATAATCATTGGTTGATGCATATCGTTGATAGCTTTACTTTCATCAACAGACTTTGTAAAATTTAATCCCGGAAAATCAAAAGGATCATTATCGGTTTCTAATAGTTTTTTAATGACTTTATTAAAATTTTCAGGATGACTTTTTACAACTTGTGTTGCTTCAAAACTTAATGGGCTATCTACATAGACAGGAACTTTTGGCAATCTCCCTTGATTGAACATTTGATTTAAAAAATATAATAACTCTTGTGTTCTTCCAACGCTAAAAGATGGAATAACTAGTTTGCCTTTTTTATTAACACATGTTTTAATTATCCAATCATGCAATACATCTGCAGGGCTTAAAATTTTTTCGTGTAAACTATTTCCATAAGTACTTTCAATAAAAATATAATCGGCTTGCGGAAAAACATCCGGTGATCGAAGTATTACATCATTATATCTTCCAACATCACCGCTAAAAGTAATGGCTGTTTCTTTTCCTTCTTCTTTAATTTTTACATGCACGGCAGCACTTCCAATTATATGCCCAGCATCTGTAAACATAACCTGCGCTTCATCGAAAAACGAAACCCATCGACCATATTCAATAGTTTGCATTAATGGAAAAACATCTTTTGCATTTTCTAAATCATATAACGGTTCAAATGGCGGTAATCCTTGTTTTGCTCTTCGTTTATTAATAAATTTTGTATCGTCTCTTTGAATTTGTGCTGAATCTTCCAATAAAATTTCTGTCAAATCTTTTGTTGCAGGCGTACAAAATATTTTTCCTTTAAATCCGTCTTTAACTAATTTGGGTATCAGTCCGGAATGATCAATATGAGCATGAGATAATAATAAAAAATCTATTGATGATGCATCAAAACCAAATTGCAAATTCAATTCATCTGTTTTATCGCCCAATCCTTGAAACATGCCACAATCAAATAAAATTTTCTTGCCGCTCTTTAATGTCAATAAATGTTTAGAACCAGTTACCGTTCTTGCCGCACCATGAAATGCAATTTTCATAAATTATTTTTTTGCTTTAAAACTCCAAGTAAAAATAAATTTTGCAACTTCTTCATTCTCTTCATTCAAACCAATAGTAGAACATTGCACTGTAATACCTTCACCGGTTGCAACAGCTTGTTCAACTGCATTGGCAATTTTATTTCCATCTTCACTTGTAAAAATTATTTTACCAACAGCTTTTTTATAAAACTCGCCTTCTACTTTTACTACCAACATACTTACTGCCGGATTGCGTTTATACACTTGCCCAACAGCTAAAATACCGGTACTTAATTCGGCAGCCATAGTTAACACTGCAAAATAAATTGAACGAAATGGATTTTGATTTACCCATTTAAAACGCACACCCACTGCAGCTTTCGACTCATTTAATTCAACAATTTTTAAACCGCTGATAAAACCCATTGGTAATTTAGTCAGCAGAAAAAATTTATACTTTACAGGATGCGTTATAAATTTTTTGAATGATTGAAAGTTTGAGTTCATCAGTAATTTTTATAATTCGCAGGATTAAGTGCAGATAGTGACCATTCATTAAAAAATTCTAAAACTTTACGTTTATTATACCCTTTCCCTTCTTCTAAATAAGATGAGTTCTGTGTATGAATTCTATTACCATTACCATCTAAAATTATAAAAACAGGAAATCCAAATCGTTGAGGGAAACCATATTTTTCAAACACAGCTTTATTTTTATTTTCAGGACTATAATTTAAATGATAAACAATATAGTTTGCTTTAATTACAGAATCTATTTGTGCATTTTCAGTTGTAAATTTATTGAAAAGTAAACACCAACTACACCAGTTCCCGCCTGCTTGTATCAACACATGTTTATTTTGTTCTTTTGCTTTTGCAACAGCAATTTTAATTTCTGCTTCGGCATTTGCATTTGGATTATAAAGTTTAACAGAATCTGAATGATTTATTTCGGGTTTACTCAATAAAGCAACCTTAGCTTGTGCAGAAACTTTATTTAATGTAACGAATACCATCAATCCAATAAAAATAGTCTTCGATAATTTTTTCATACTTATAAATTAAAATGCAATTTTTTTAAAAGATTGAAACTACAACTTTTTTTATGCAATTTCTATGCTGGTAAGAAGAATGCTGCCAATGCATAATCAGCAAATAATATTAAGATACAACTTACAACAACGGCACTGGTACTTGCTCTACCAATTTCTAATGCGCCACCTTTTACATGATACCCATAATAAGCTGCAATACTGCTGATGATAAATGCAAACGTATACGCTTTGTATAAAGCAAACACCATATTATAAGTGTTTAAACTTTTACGCAAACCAAGATCAAAAATATCGGGTGCTATTATTCCTGTTAATGCACCGGCTTCTCTTCCACCCCAAATACCTAATGTTGCTGAGATTACAATCAATGCAGGAATAACAATTAATGAACCTAATATCTTAGGCATTATTAAATAACTTTTTGTATTAATGCCCATTATTTCCAGCGCATCAATTTGTTCACTGATACGCATATTACCCAATTCACTTGCAATTTTGCTGCCCACAACACCTGCCAATACAATGCTTACAACAGTAGGGGACAATTCCAATATCATACTATCACGAACAATTTGTGCAATAGTAGTTGCCGGTACTAACGGACTTACCAACTGGTAAGCCGTTTGTACCGTCGTTACTGCACCAAGAAATAATGAAATGATAATAACAATGGGTAATGAACCAACTCCAATCTCTACACATTGATGCATCAATTCTTTCCAATACATTTTATAATTCTCGGGCTTGGTGAACATGCCTTTGATCATTATTAGATATGTACCGAAATGAGTAAAGAATGTCATTAATGTTCTTTTACGAAATTTATTTTTTCTTTTTCTTTAAACGTTGCCACCAATTTGATCTTTGCACTTCTGCTTCAGTATCAGTCTTACATTTTGTTTGTGCATCAACTACTGCAACTAATGCCATATTTACAATATTACGAACTGAACTTCCTAATTGCAACACATGAACAGGTTTATTTAATCCTAACAAAATTGGTCCTATCGCATCAGCACCACCAATCTCTTTCAATAAATTATAAGCAATATTTCCTGCTGTTAGATTTGGAAAGATAAGTGTATTTACATTTTCATCTGCCAATTCACTGAATGGATAATTATCTTTTAATATTTCTTTATTGAACGCCAAACTTCCTTGCATTTCACCATCTACTATTAATGTTGGATGTGTCTCTTTCAAAATTCTAGTCGCTTTTGAAACCAACTTTGCTTCAGGAGAATCACTACTTCCAAAATTGCTATAACTCAACATAGCGATACGAGGTGTAATATTAAAATTACGAACTTCTTTTGCTACCATTAAAGTTATATCAACCAATTCTTCTGCAGTTGGATTAAAGTTTACTGTTGTATCAGCTAAAAATAAAGGACCTTTTTTTGTTAACAACAAATACATACCGGCAATTTTTGAAACACCTTCTTCAGTTCCGATAATTTGTAAAGCCGGACGAATTGCATCTGCATAGTTCCTTGTTAATCCACTAATCATTGCATCTGCATCACCTGTTTCAACCATCATGCAACCAAAATGATTGCGATCTTTCATTATCTTATAACTTTCATAATGATTGAATCCTTTCCGTTGGCGTTTCTTAAAAAATAACTCGCCATAGAATTCCCGTTTTTCTTCGGTTTCATCACTTCGTGGATCTATAATAGGAATATCAGTTAAATCAATATTATTATCGTCTGCAATTTTTCTGATCTTATTTTCATTACCCAATAAAATAGGATAAGCAATACCATCATCATATGCAATAGTTGCAGCTTTGATAATTTTTAAATTATCTGCTTCAGCAAATACTAAACGCTTAGGATCGTGTTTAGCTTTATTACCAATTGCACGAATCAATTGATTATCTAATCCCAATCTTTTATTCAATTCAACATTATACGCATCCCAATTTTCAATTTGCTTTTTTGCAACGCCGCTTTCAATAGCTGCTCTTGCAACAGCTGGAGCAACAGTTGATAATAATCTTGGATCAACAGGTTTCGGAATAATATATTCAGGTCCAAAACTCATGTTCTTTTGATTATATGCCATATTCACAATATCAGGAACTGTTGTTCTTGCTAATTCTGCCAAAGCCTTTACAGCAGCGAGTTTCATTTCTTCATTAATTTTTGTTGCACGAACATCCAATGCGCCACGAAAAATATATGGGAAACCTAAAACATTATTTACCTGATTAGGATAATCGCTTCTTCCTGTTGCCATAATTAAATCCTTTCTTACACTTGTTGCGTCATCATAAGAAATTTCAGGATCAGGATTTGCCATTGCAAACACAATTGGTTTTTTTGCCATAGACTTTACCATCTCTTTTGAAACTACATTCCCTTTACTTAAACCAATAAAGACATCTGCATCTTTAAATGCAGATTCAAAACTGCAATCGGGTTTCTTTGTTGCAAATTCTAATTTCATTCCATCAAGGCCGGTACGACCGGCATGAATTAAACCTTTGCTATCAAACATTAAAAAATTCTCACGCTTTGCTCCCAAAGCAATGTATAATCTGCAACAAGAAATAGAAGCTGCACCTGCACCATTCACTACAAACTTTGCGTTCTCAATTTTCTTTCCCTGTAATTCCAATGCATTTAACAAAGCAGCAGCGCTGATAATTGCAGTGCCATGCTGATCGTCGTGCATCACCGGAATTTTCATTTGTTCTTTCAAATGCGTTTCGATATAAAAACATTCGGGTGCTTTAATATCTTCTAAATTAATTCCACCAAATGTTGGTTCTAATGCTTTAACTATCTGCACAAATTTTTCAGGATCTTTTTCATTTATTTCAATATCAAATACGTCTATATCAGCAAATATTTTGAATAATACTCCTTTACCTTCCATCACCGGCTTTCCTGCTTCTGGACCAATATCCCCCAAACCCAATACAGCCGTGCCATTACTGATAACAGCCACTAAATTTCCTTTGGCAGTATATTTATAAACATCCTCAGGATTAGCTGCAATTTCTAAACAAGGAATTGCTACACCGGGAGAATACGCTAACGATAAATCTTTTTGTGTTTTGGCTTCTTTTGTTGGAACTACTTCAATCTTTCCGGGTCTACCAGAAGCATGATATTCCAACGCTTGTTCTCTGCGAAGATCTTTTTTATCCATGATTAATTTTTTTGTGAAAGATGAACTTTACTCATCATTTCTTGTTTCGATTCTTCCATTAGAAGAATTGCTCATTT
>CAILAF010000669.1 GCA_903832075.1 uncultured Chitinophagaceae bacterium | reverse complement strand
CCAACAGTAAAATTTTCTACTGCCTTGTTTACATCAATATCTTTTTGCCAAAGTTTCATGTTGATTGTTTTGTTCTATTTGTTATTTAAGCTGTTCGCTGATTTTTTTTAGTTTTTCGTTGGATTCATTTGAAAAAGGAAAAAATGTATCAGGCATTAACTTATTTAATTGAATTAAAATTTCTTTTGCTTTTCTAAAATCTTTTATTTCAATTAAGTGTTGAATATATTTAATTATCTGTTCGCGCCGATTATCGGCAAAGAAATAATTAATTCTTGGTTGATTATGAATATTAATGTCGTGAAAGTATTTATAGTTTTCTAAATTTAAAATTTGCGATTCAAATTTTTTATTATCAAACTGATTTATAGAATCTTTGACTTTATATGGCATTAGCTCTGAAACAAATCCTTGTTCCTGTAAGTAATCATTAAACAAAAACATGCTCCTTTCTTCCTCTGAAAAAGCCGTGTAAATGGGTCTTTTCCACTTATTTGTTTCAAGAATATTTAAAGCGGCAGCGGACATATTATAAAGTGCACCGCCCCAATCGGGAACATTTATCCGAACATCGTTCAAAGAATATTTTTTTTGAATTGGTTTTGCAACATGAACAGTAATTTCCTGTTCTTTCCAAGGATAATCATGTATTTCCATAATTAAATCATCAGTCCAACTAATTGGAACTTTTATTATTTCATTTTGAATTCCATCTCTAATAAGCTTTACATAATATGGTTGTTCCAATAAACCAAGAGATATTAATGAAACATCTTGTCGTACACGTTCAATTAGTTGTAAATAAAGAATTGCATTAAAAATTCCATCACCGGCAACAAAAAGAATTGCATTTTTATCACACGCATTTAAAATGTTTTTTGCATATTCAAGAACATACAAAGGAAAGCCTCCGGAATTTTTAGCTTTAATTAATTCTGTTTTTGCTTGCTTAATATTTTTACTTCGTAATGCTTCTCTTGCCCTTGCACCATATTCAACAGCTAAAAAATAGTATGCATCTCCAAGTTGCGGATTAAGCTGAACAGCTTTATTCAGATTATTTAATACTTGTGTATTCGACCAATTATTTCCTTTTTGTAAAAATGGTCTGCTGTCATAAACTATATAGTGTGAATATCTTGCAAGCCAATAATAAGCATCCGCATTTTCAGGATTTTTTTTTATTTCGTTTTTAAGAATTTCAATTGCTTCAAAAAAATTTCTATCACCGCCAAACTTTTTTGCAATTCTTATATTTTCATTTTCTTGTGCGAATAATGTAAGAGGAGAAATTAAAATGGCTATTAGGAAAACCTTTGTCGCTTTCATAATGCTTCTTTTTATGAATCTTCCTTTTTAAAAAGATTAAACAGGTCGTTTGTAATTATTATTTTCTCTCCTGATTGCAGTTTTATTTTTTTTGTTCTAGGTGCAATGATTGTCATAACTAGTGCTGCTATAACTCCTATTATTCCTGCAGCATGAAGTTTTGGTTCAATCTTAAAGAAAATAAAAATCGAGAATACAATTAAATAAATTGCTACAAAAAAAATAAACCAAATAACTTTTACTTTTATTTCAGGTTTCATACATCAGTAATTAATGAACAACATTATCGAGTAATTGAATATACAAATCAATTCCGTTCTTTATTTCATCCATATAAATAAATTCATCCGCTGTGTGGCTTCTGGCGCTATTGCCGGGGCCCATTTTTAAAGTGGGAAAACTCATCAATGCTTTATCACTTGTTGTTGGTGAACCGTAATAAGTTCTTCCTAATTTAATTCCCGATTGAATGATGGGATGTTCAACAGCAATTGAAGTAGAACGCAAGCGGCAACTTCTCGGAATAACATCACTCACCACATTTGATTTGATGGTATCCAGTACTTCTTCAAACGTGTATAATTCATTTACACGAACATCAACAGTAAATTTACATTCACTCGGCACCACATTATGTTGCGATCCTGCATTAATAATAGTAACGCTCATTTTCATTGGTCCTAACAAATCACTCACTCTGTCAAACTTATAATTCATAAACCATTCAATATCTTTTACTGCTTTGTATAAGGCATTGTCGCCTTCTTCACGTGCAGCATGACCGGGTTTGCCGTGTGCAATACAATCCAATACCAGCAAGCCTTTTTCGGCCAATGCCATATTCATCAATGTTGGTTCTCCAACAATTCCAAAATTAATTTTTGGTAAACGAGGCAATAAAATTTCAACACCATTTGGTCCGCTAATTTCTTCTTCAGCAGTTGCCGCAATGATGATATTGTACTTTAAATTTTCCTGTTTATGATAATGTAAAAAAGTTGCAATGAGTGAAACCAAACATCCGCCTGCATCATTACTTCCCAAGCCAAAAAGTTTTCCATCTTTTTCAATTGGCTCGAAAGGATTTAATGTGTAAGATTTATTGGGTTTAACCGTATATTCATAGACCGTAATATCATATTT
>CAILAF010000668.1 GCA_903832075.1 uncultured Chitinophagaceae bacterium | reverse complement strand
GGTTTAAAATAAATTAACTTCTACTAACTTATTTGAGTATTAATTTTATTCTGGCTGTATAAATTTTATACAATTCTGTAAAACATAAACAACTCATGTTCAAGAAAAAAGGCAACTATTCTAAAAAGCAATTGCCTTTAACCAACAATCCTTTTATTGTTAAAAACATTCAGAAACACAGAAGGTTGCAAAATATAAAACAGGAAGTGTTAGCCAAAACAATTGGCATCAGTCGTGTTAGTTTAAGTAATTATGAAAATAATAATTGGCGTGTACCAATTGATATATGCTTGCTTGCAGCAGAAGCATTAAACATTAATCCAAATATTTTAATGGAAGAAAATGTTTACCACCTCCAGGAAATTTAAACTAAATTTATAATAAGCCATCAATCTTTTTGGATAATGCATGATCTTTCTCTGTAACAATATTTCCGGCACTATGTGTATTTAACCAAATCTCTACTTGATTATAAACATTCGTCCATAATGGATGATGATCCATTTTCTCTGCTTCAATGGCAACTCTTGTCATAAAAGCAAATGCTTCAGAAAAATTTTTGAACACAAATTTTTTATACAGGGTATTATTTTTTTCTTGCCACATATTAATAATTAAAATCGTAAATCGTATTTCATAATTCGTACTTTCTAAAACACCATATTTCCTTTATTGATTATTTTTTCATTAGTTAATTCTGCCACCATTTGAACGCCATTGATTGCTTTAATAGATTGTTTTATCCAATTACATTTTTCCTCATCCACTAAATCGCCTTTCATTAACCATAAAAAATCCATGTGCTTAAATTCGGGTAATAAATATTCGCCGTCAAACTGATTGTGGTATAAATAATGTGTTAAGAAACTATTCTGCTCTTGTGATTGATAAATATTAAAATAATAACTGCGTGATTTTTTCTTAACATGAATTTCAATTTCGGGGTTTAAAAAAAATTGAAAGCCCAATAAATTATTTAATTGCCAGCAAAATTGATAATTTTTTATAGGGGCTGTAATGCCCAGCAGTCTTGCATCTTCAAAGAAGTCATCATTTATAGAATCAATATCTAAAACTAATTTAGCCATACCCCATCCCCTAAAGGGGAGTTTTTTATTTAAGTAATTTTTAGAAATATTAGAATTCTACATCAAAATCCTTTACATCATTTCCTCTTTTAATTTGTAATTTAGTTTTATCGCCTTTTTTAAATTTACCTAACGCTTTCATATAACTCATCACATCAACAAATTTATAATCGCCTAATTGCAATAAAATATCGCCTGCATGTAAACCAATTCTCTCTGCTAATTTTCCCTGACTAACACCATCAATTCTAACACCGGTACCAGTAAAACCATAATCGGGTATTACACCTAAACTTACCGTAAACTTAGTGCTGCGGCCCATTTCGGGGTCTTTCGTTTTTATGAATGCTAATTTATTTTTTGTATCAGCTGCAGTAATTAATTGATATACATATTGCACAATTTCTGCTTCACCATCATAATTTATTTTATCCCAATCATCGGTTGCTTTGTGATAATCGGAATGACTTCCGGTAAAGAAAAATAAAACAGGAATATCTTTTCTATAAAAAGCTTCATGATCACTCGGACCACTTCCGGCACTGTCAAATTTCACCACTAAATTTTTATCGGTCGTTGTTTGAAATAATTCTCCCCAAGTTGGTGAAGTACCATAACCACCAATTGTTAATTTGTGCGAAGTATCATATCGTCCAATCATATCCATATTAATCATATAGTTTGCAGTAATGTTTGTAGTTGGATGTTCCACCCAATATTTACTTCCTAATATTCCCAATTCTTCTGCAGAAAAATTTAAGATCAAATAATTATTATGTTGTGGAGATGAATGTTTCAATAATTTCGTTAATTCAATCAAAGCCGCAGTACCACTGGCATTATCATCTGCACCATTATGAATTACATGACCAGTATCTAATGCATTTTTATCTTCGCCGTATCCCAAATGATCGTAATGCGCACCTAATACAACTGTTGTTGAAGCATTATTATTTATAAAGCCAACAACATTTCTTGCCAATCTTTTTTTGATACTTAAACTAACATTGATGGAAAGATTAACCGTAGCTGTTGCATCAGGAAAATATTTATTAAAGCCTTCTTTATTAATATAGAGAACAGGAATTTTTGTTTGTGCTGATTGATCATTTTTATTGAACTGAACATTATCAACCAATGATGAACTGTTATATAATATTAAAGCCGTTGCGCCTTTTGATGCAATTTTATCTGATTCTTTTTTAATGAAATCATCCATATCAAAATGCGGATTGGTTTGATTTTCTTCCAACACATCTTTCAAATCTATAAACCAAGGTTGATTTGATTCATTCAATGTTGCAGCAACAGTTCCTTTTACATTTTTATTGCAACTATAAGCCAACGGGAAAAAATTTGTACTTAACTCAACATTTTTTTCATTCACCTGTAAAAAAGTTGAAGCATCAATTTGTTTGCCTTCATTAATTTCAAATTCTTGAATATAACCGTTTGCGCCTTTCGGTTCTATTCCCATCGCTTTATATTGGTCGGAAATATAATGCATGGCCAATAACTCTCCGGCTGTTCCTGTTCTTCTTCCTTCCAATTTATCATCTGCCAAATATTGAATATGCTTTTTCAAATTCGCCACTAATTCTTGTTTTGCTTTTACTTCAGCTAATTTTTCTTTTTTAGATTTTTTTTGAGCAACAACCATTAAAGGAAGCAATACTAATAACAGCAGATATTTTTTCATACAACACTTTATTTAATTATGCAAAATAAACGAACTTATCAGACGGTTTGTTATAGTTGCATAAATATTCTTTTCCCAACCTCGTAACCTGATGCTATTGTTCGCAACTACATTTGTTGATTATTACAAGTGCAGCAACAATTACCACATATAGCATTAGTAGGAAATCCTAACAGCGGCAAAACATCTTTATTTAATTCTTTAACCGGATTAAATCAAAAGGTTGGCAATTTTCCGGGTGTTACTGTTGATAAAAAAACCGGAGAATTATTGTTGGAAGAAGGATTGAAAGTTCAATTGATTGATTTGCCAGGTACTTATTCATTATATCCTCGAAGAGCAGATGAATGGGTGGCTTATAAAGTTTTGATGAATGCCGATGCGTTGAAACCCGATTCTGTTTTATTGGTTGCAGATGCCAGTAATTTAAAACGCAATTTGTTGTTTTGTACACAAATTATTGATTTGAAAATTCCTGTTGTGATTGCATTAACCATGAATGATTTGGCTGCAAAAAAAGGAATTAAGATTGATGTTGATGGATTATCAAAAGATTTAGGTGTGCCGGTTGTTGCAGTTAATCCAAGAAAAAATAAAGGATTAGTTCAATTAAAAAAAACTTTGGCAGATGTTGCTAAAAATAAATGGAATGCATCTGATGAAGATTTTATTGACAATAAAAAATTAGCATCTACTTCTATCGAAAATGTGCAAGAATATTTTCCGCAGTTAAGCAATTATGCTTCTATTCATTATCTCATCAATCACGAAAATTTTCCGTTGAGTGATGAAATGCAAAAAACGATTGAACAAATTGAAATTGATAATAAATTCAATCCCACAAAAACACAGGCAGAAGAAGTAATGCAGCGCTATCAGCGAATAAAATATATAATGCAAAGAAATGTGATAGAGCCTGATCCGATGGGGAAAAAGATGTTCACCGAAAAATTAGACAATATTTTATTGCACAGAACTTTTGGCTATTTAATATTATTAAGCGTTTTGTTTTTATTGTTTCAAAGTATTTTTTGGCTGGCGCGTTTCCCAATGGATGGAATTGAATGGAGCTTTCAACAATTAACACGTTGGTTAAACACAACATTGCCACATATTTGGTGGAGCAATTTATTAATTAACGGAGTCGTTGCAGGATTAGGCGGCATCATGGTTTTTGTTCCGCAGATAATGATTTTATTCGGATTGATTACTTTGTTGGAAGACACCGGTTATATGGCACGTATCAGTTTCTTGAGCGATAAATTAATGCGCAAAGTTGGATTGAACGGAAAGAGTGTAATGCCCATGATCAGCGGATTTGCGTGTGCTGTGCCTGCCATCATGAGTGCGCGTAATATTGAAAATAAAAAAGAAAGATTATTAACTATTTTGGTTACACCATTAATGAGTTGCAGTGCAAGATTACCTGTTTATACAATATTAATTGCATTAGTCATTCCAAATAAATATTATCTCGGCTTTTTAAGTTTACAGGGATTAATAATGATGGCGTTGTATTTATTGGGATTAATTTTTGCTTTGATAGTAAGTTATGTGTTGAAAGGTTTTATTAAACTGAAAGAAAAAAGTTTTTTTATTTTAGAATTACCTGTCTATCGTTCACCGCGTTGGAAGAATGCCGGAATTACTATGATTGAAAAAGCAAAAATTTTTGTAACTGATGCCGGAAAAATTATTATGCTCATCAGTTTATTATTATGGTTCTTAAGTTCATACGGACCCGGAGAAAGAATGAATAAAGTGGAAAAAAAATATGCATTGATGATTCAACAAAATCCGCAACAAAAAAATATTTTACAAAAAAATTTATCGGCTGAAAAATTACAAAATTCTTACGCCGGTATTTTAGGACAAGCAATAGAACCTGCCATTAAACCTTTAGGATATGATT
>CAILAF010000667.1 GCA_903832075.1 uncultured Chitinophagaceae bacterium | reverse complement strand
TTTACACCTGTATGCGAAACAATCAATGGACAATTAGTTATACTAAAAATATCATCGATTAATTTGGGTGATGAATGAGCTAAATCAATAATAATATGTTTATCTACCATTCTTTTAATTAATTCTTTCCCTTTTTCAGTTAATCCGCTTTTAGAAACTCCATGTGCAGAACCACCAAATTCATTATCAAAAAAATGAGTTAATCCTATGTAGCGCACACCAGCATTATAAAATGCATCAACATTATTTACATCATTTTCTAAACAATGTGCACCTTCAATACCTAACATACCTGCTGTTAACTTTCTATTTTTATTTCTATCAGCAATAAAATTTTCTAATTCCTTTTGTGAAGTAATAACACGAAACTCTCCATTTGATTTTAACGCAGCTTTTTTTAATGCATCGCATTGATGTAATGCCCTTGATTTTAAACTAAACCAATCTTCCGGTGAACGCAATTGCGCAAAAGTTAATAGTGAAACATTATCAGTATTACCGGTATTATGGTCATAATTCATGTTACGCGGCGTTTTGCTGACAATAGTAAATATTTGGAAAGCAGCGTTAGCTTCCTGCATTTTAGGAATATCAACATGGTCATGATCATTTCTTTTTAAAATATTCCGATCCCAAAGCAATGCATCACAATGCATGTCGGCAATAAATGAAATTGAATCGTACCAACTAACTTTATCAATTTTTACATTTTTATAGACAATTGTGTTTTTGGAATGATCTACATAAGTAGGAGTGATACTGAAAAATAAAATGGCAATTATAGCAATTACAATTAAACTTATTTTAATAATTTTTTTTAACATGGCATTCGTTTGAACATTGAATGTATGAAAATTATACTCATTAAATTATTATGAACAATTTGTTTAATGTTTTATCGTTTTACTTATTTAATTTAGTATAATTGTTACGAAATAGTACAGCAAGAAAATGATAAAAATGCTCTGTAGATAATTATACTATATGAATTTATTAATTTTCCTTATTTTTACTGCTATTAAGAACAAAATGAAAGCATATAGAATTCTATTTTTATTCTGCATTTTATTGTGCTTTAGTAAAACATTTGCGCAAAGAGTAAGGTTGACTTCTTCTTTGGGGGCAAGTGCTTATTGGGGCGATTTAATACAAAATAGGCCGGTCTTAAAAGAAGTTTCTCCTGCATTTAGTATCGGTGCTACTTACGATTTACAAGATCAAATTAGGGCCAGATTAAATATTTCTTTCTTGAGTGTTTCTGGTGATGATAAATATAATAGCAGGGCTGATTTACGTGCACGAAACTTGAGTTTTAAAACTAATATTTTTGAAGTAAGTGCAATGGGCGAATATGATTTTGTTATGCGGGATGAAAGGATGATCATTCCGTATGTTTTTGGTGGTCCCGGTATTTTTCATTTTAATCCCTATACTTATTACAAAGGTAATAAAGTGTATTTACAACCATTGGCTACGGAAGGTGAGGGTTGGTATCAGAATAGACCGACATATAGTTTAACTCAATTCAATTTCTCTTTAGGTTTTGGGTTAAGATGGGAATATTCAGAATCGCTTTCGATTGGTGCAGAGTTTTGTTATAGAAAACTTTTTACAGATTATTTGGATGATGTGAGTTTAGATGATGGATATATTGATCCAGCAGCATTGGCTGCTCATGGAAATGCATTAACTACAGCTTTAAATTATCGCGGAGGTGAACTACCCGGTGGTAAGGCTGTGAGTTTAACTTTGCCAAGAGGCAATCCTGGAAGTGCTGATGTTTATTATTCTTTTCAGCTTACTGTTTCTTACAAATTAGAGAATTTGTTTATTGGAAAAGAGTATGGCAGCCCTTATGGAAGAATTAGAACAGCAAAGAGTAGATATTAAAAATAAATAATTCTTAAATTTTTTAAAAATATTTCGGGGCTAATACATTGCCCCTTTTTTATTCCTATATTTTTTAAAACCTTTCTAATTTAGAAAAGAAAAAATCACCCTCAATAATAGCATTTTCATCACTATCGCTTCCATGTATAGCATTTTCAGCAACTGATGCAGCATATTTTTTTCTGATAGTTCCCTCTTCTGCATTTGCCGGATTAGTAGCACCAATTAATTTTCTGAAATCAGTAACTGCATTTTCTTTTTCTAAAATTGCAGCAATGATCGGACCGCTGCTCATATAATCAACTAATTCACCAAAAAAACCTCTTTCCTTATGAACAGAATAAAATTCGCTTGCTAACTCTTTTGATAATTTTGTCCATTTTAATGCTTTTATAGAATATCCTGCTTGAATAATCTCATCTAAAATTGCACCTGTATAACCTTTTGAAGTGGCATCAGGCTTAATCATTGTAAATGTTCTGTTGCTCATGTAATTTTTTTATTTTGGCTGCAAAAGTAGCTTAACCTTCACAAAATTTGAAGACAATATTTAATTATTTATGAATGATTTGCAAATTGATTTGAAGGAATGCTATGAAAAGTGCAATTTTGCCGCCATTATATGAAAGCGATTAGTGAATTTTATCCACAGTTAATAGATCCCAAAAGAGTAATTATTACAACCCACCAGAAGCCGGATGGTGATGCGATGGGTGCTTCATTGGCATTATATCATTTCTTAAAAGCTTTAGGTCATCAAGTGAAAGTTATTTCTCCAACTAATTGGGCTAATTTTTTAAACTGGCTTCCTGGAGTAAAAGGTACTATTGATTTTGAAATGAATAAAGAAGCTGCGATTAAATTATTAAATGATGCTGAGTTGATTTTTTGTTTAGATTTTAATGTGTTGCACAGAACAAAACATGTAGAAAAATATTTGAATCAATCTAAG
>CAILAF010000666.1 GCA_903832075.1 uncultured Chitinophagaceae bacterium | reverse complement strand
TTTAGCAGGGATCATCATTGCAACAGGAATTTTAATTCACAGCAGAATTATTTTTTCATTGATAGTTGTTGGGTTTATTTCTGCTTATCTTTTTAATTATGTAGTGATGGCTCACCCTGAAGGGATGAATTATTATTTGATTGGCGGGAATTTTATTTTAGTAAGTGTTGCCATTGGCGGATTTTTTGTTGTTCCATCTTTTCATTCTTATTTGTGGGCGATCATCAGTGTGCCAATCACTTTTATGATCGTAATGGGATTGGGGGTTATTACCGGTAAACTGAACTTACCTGTTTTCTCAATGCCATTCTGCATTACAGTATTAAGCATTCTATATTTCTTCAAATTAAAAGATCAAAGAGGCAGATTGGTTTTAACACCATTGCAAATGTATTCGCCTGAAAAAAATCTATATAATTATCTAAACAATAAAGAAAGATTATTTAATATCAATCATATCAGATTGCAATTACCTTTTATTGGAAATTGGATGGTATCGCAAGGTTATGATGGAAACCTAACGCATAAAGGCGAATGGAGTAAAGCTTTAGATTTTATTATTGTTGACGATGAATTAAAAACATACGATCAATATGCTGCAACTCCGGAGAACTTTTATTGTTATGGTAAACCAGTATTAGCACCTGCCGATGGTTTTATTCAGCAAGTGGAAGATCATATTGAGGATAATGAGATCGGAAAAATAAATCAACAACAAAACTGGGGAAACACAATCGTCATCAAGCATGCCGAAGGATTATATACCAAGTTGAGCCATTTAAAAAAAGATTCTTTTAAAGTAAAAACTGGTGATTATGTAAAGCAAGGAGATATTATTGCAGCTTGTGGAAATTCTGGTCGTTCGCCCGAACCGCATTTACATTTTCAAGTTCAAACAACACCTTATATCGGAAGTAAAACATTATCGTATCCATTGGCATTTTATACAACACATGAAAATGGCAAAGAAAAAATAAATGAATTTTCAATTCCAAAAGAAACTGAAATTGTTACAAATGCAATAAGCAATTCATCTCTTAAACAGGCTTTCGAATTTTTGCCTGGTTATAATCTTTTAATAAAAGTTGAAGGAAAAGAAGAAGATAAATGGGAAGTTTTTACTGATGCTTATAATCGTTCTTATATTTATTGTCATTCCACAAAATCTATTGCATGGTTTAATAAAAACGAGAGCATATTTTATTTTACAGCATTTGAAGGAGAAAAAAATAGTTTGCTGTATTATTTTTATCTGGCTTGCTATAAAATTTATTTAACCACTGAACCAAGAGTAACAGCATCAGATAAATTTCCATTACAACTATCAGCAAATACACCCATGAAATGGTTACAGGATTTTGTTTCGCCATTTTTTATTTTTAGTAGATTGGCTTATGAATCGAATAATGAACTTGTTTCAAATAATTTTTTAGATTCCAAGATTATCATCAGAAGCAAACAGATATTAGAATTCTTATCCATCAAAAAAACAATCAATCATTTTGTTGTGGAAATAAATGAAAACAGAATTTCATCATTCACCTTCCAAAAAGATAACAAACAAATTAAAGCAGTATGTACGCCAAAAAATTATTGATCATAATCATCGGATGTTTTCTTTTTTTTGAAAGTATTGCACAAGTAAAAGAATCTTTGGAAGAAGTAGATGCACATTCTTTGAACTTATACAATGCAGGCCAGTGGCAGGTTTTAATGAATTATGGCAAAGAGAAAATATCTTCCGGAATTGATTTCCCTTTATTAAGAATGCGAACCGGTTATGCCGCATTTATGTTGGAAAATTACAGTCTGAGTTTATTGCAATATGAGAAAGTGTTTAATGATGATGCTGATAATAAATTAGCATTACATTATGTGTATTTAAATAATTTATACTTGAATAATATAACTGCTGCCAGATTTTATGCAGCTCAATTGGCTCCTGAAACTAAAGTGAGTGAAAAGATTGAGAGTGTAAAAATAGCTTCACTTGAATCGGAATACAGTTATAAAATGCCAAGTGATACTACAAGAAACAATGCGCAATATGCAAGAATTGGATTAAATATTCATCTTGGTTATAAGTTAGAATTGCAACAAAGTGTGGCAATGTATAATCAATTGATAAGTGAATTAAAAATAAATCCACCACCAATTCCGCCTCCACCGCCCAATACAACAATTGTACAGAACCCACAACACATCAACATTCAGCAAAAAGAATATTACGGTAAATTAATTTTCGCTGCAAGTGGAAGGGTTTCATTGATAGGAGGATTTCATTATTTATATACGCCGTTCAATAATTTAATTTATAATAATACTATTGTATTTGCAGGAATAAAATATACAAGTCCGTATGTTCATTTGTCTGCAATGGCACATTTTGGAAATATAACTGATAGTGCATTTAATCAGTATGAGGCTTCTGTTTCCTTGTTTCCATTAGGTAATACAAAATTATATACAGTATCAAAAGTTGCTGATGGCGATAATGTGATTTTCTCACAAGTTGTTGGATTTGCAGTTACTAAAACTGTTTGGTTGGAAGGAAATGTTACACTTGGAAAATTTTATAAGTTATTAGAACATGATGCTTTGTATGTCTATAATGATATTGATCAAAAAAAATTTAAAGCAGGCGGCAGCATCTATGCATTATTATCAAAAAAACTATTGCTAACATTGAACTATTCATTCGAACAAAAAGCATTGTATAAAACAACCAATAATAATTTTTATCAAAATTCAATCACAGGAGGTTTAACATGGAAATTCTAAAAAAATCAATTGTTGCATTAAGTGTAATAGTTTTATTTGCTTTTTCTACAACAGCACAAACTGATGATGAAATTCAAAAAGCATTTAAAGCAAGTTATGCAAATGAGTATAAAGCAAATTATTCAGGAGCCATTGCCGATTTGCAAAAAGTATATAAAGCGGATAGTTATGAAGTTAATCTTCGATTAGGTTGGTTACAATATTCTGCAAAACAATACACAAGTTCAATGGAGTATTATCAAAAAGCGATTGATTTAAAAAAGTATAGTGTTGAAGCAAGATTTGGGTTTATCAAGCCTGCTAACGAAGCTAAGAAATATGATAAGGTTTATGAAAAATATGAAGAGATTTTAAAAATTGATCCATATAATAGCGTTGCAAATTATTGGGTAGGCGTGTACTATTACAATGCAAAAAAATATGATATTGCTGTTAAATATTTGGAGTTAGTGGTTAATATGTATCCGTTCGATTATGATGCCAATGTTATGTTGGGTTGGATTTATTTAAGCTTAGGCAAAACAAATGATGCTAAGAATATGTTTACAAAAGCATTGTTCTATAAGCCGGGTGATTCTTCTGCTTCTGATGGATTGAGTAAGTGCAAATGATTTAAGAACAATAAAATATTATTTCTATAAATTTAATTTCAGCAATCTTTTAAAGATTGCTTTTTTTTGGCAATATTTATCTTAGTTTGCTTTTATTATGAATGATAAATCAAAATATATTGTAACATCTCTTCAAGAAAAGTTTATAGAATTATTCGATGTTAATCCTTTCTTGTTTTATGCTCCCGGTCGAATTAATTTAATTGGTGAACATACCGATTATAATAATGGTTTTGTATTACCTGCAGCTATTGATAAAGCCGTGTATGTCGCTATTTCTGAGAGAAAAGATGATTTAATTGTATTGTACTCTGTTGAATTTGGCGAAAATTTTTATTTTGCTTTATCGGATATTCATCCAGTAAAAAATAGTTGGATCAATTATGTGTTAGGAGTAGTTGCACAATTACAAAATAGAAATTATTTATTGCGAGGTTTTAATTTAATGTTAGATGGAGATATTCCAATTGGTGCAGGACTTTCATCATCTGCTGCTGTGGAATGCGCTACAATTTATGCGTTGAATGAACTGTTTCAATTTAATATTGATAAGATAGAAATGGTAAAAATGGCACAAAAAGCCGAGCATGAATATGCAGGTGTAAAATGTGGAATTATGGATCAGTTCGCAAGTATGATGGGAAAAGAAAATCATGTAATTAAATTAGATTGCCAGACTTTAGAATATGAATATGTACCATTGCAATTAGAAGGATATAAAATTGTATTGATGGATACACAGGTTAAACATTCATTGGCATCATCCGAATACAATACCAGAAGGAATGAATGCAATGAAGGAGTAAAAATGATTCAACAAAAATATTCAAATCTTGAATCATTACGTGATGCTGATATTAATATGATTGATGAAATTTTAATCAAAGATTCTAAAGTATATATGCGTTGTAAATATGTGGTAGAAGAGATTCAACGATTAAAAGATGCTTGTGAATCATTAAAACAAAATGATTTGAAAGCATTTGGTCAGAAAATGTTTGCAACTCATGATGGATTGAGTGAATTGTATGAAGTAAGTTGTAGCGAATTAGATTTTTTAGCAGATTCGTGTAAAAAAGAAGAAGCTGTAATAGGTGCAAGAATGATGGGTGGCGGTTTTGGTGGATGTGTTATTGCGTTGATAAAAGATGAGTGTGTAGATGATATTATTCAGCGAATCAGTATTTCATACCAACAAACTTATGCACATGAAATGAAAACGTATATTACCGAATTAAAAGATGGTGCATCTGCAATTAAAAATTAAAGATCATGTCTATTCAATTTGATATAAAGGAACATCCTCATAAAAGATTAAATATTTTAACTGGCGATTGGGTATTAGTTTCTCCGCATAGAAGTAAGCGTCCGTGGTTAGGAAAAGTTGAATCATTAAACATTATCATGCGAAATTCTTATGAACCGGATTGCTATTTATGCCCGAATAATAAACGGGTGGATGGTTCTGTAAATCCCGATTATAAAGGCGTGTATGCATTTACAAATGATCATTCAGCGTTATTATTTGATACGCCTGAAGGTGAATTGAATACTGCTAATTTATTAAAAGCAAAAAGCGAAAGAGGGATTTGTAGGGTCATTTGTTTTTCTCCCAAACACAATGCAAGTTTACCTGATCTTTCTTTAGAAGAAATAAATGATGTAATAAAACTATGGCAACAAGAGTTTATTGACCTTTCAAAAAATAAATGGATCAAGTACATTCAAATATTTGAGAATAAAGGAGAAATAATGGGATGCAGCAATCCACATCCGCATGGACAAATTTGGAGCAGCGATGATTTACCCGGAGAAATTCAAAAAGAAACTAAAACACAAAAAGAATATTTTCTTCAACATCATAAAAGTTTGTTGTTGGATTATTTAGAGTTGGAGTTGAAACTAAATGAAAGAATTGTTTATGCTAATCATCATTTTGTTGCATTGGTTCCTTATTGGGCTGTTTGGCCTTTTGAAACTTTAATCATCAGTAAAAGACATGTGCAGGATATTACACAGTTTTCTGAAACAGAAAATTATTCAATGGCAGATATTATTAAACAATTGACAACTTGCTATGATAAACTGTTTCAAATTTCATTTCCATATTCTTCCGGCATTCATCAACAACCTGTTAATGATGGAGAGCACAAAGAATGGCATTGGCATATGCATTTTTATCCACCGTTACTTCGTTCTGCAACTGTAAAAAAATTTATGGTTGGCTATGAAATGTTAGCCAATCCACAAAGAGATATTACTGCAGAATGGGCTGCTGAAAAATTAAAAGCTTTAATAAAGTGAAATAAAAAAAACTCATTCAATTTGAATGAGTTTTTTTATGAATGAGAATAAAATAATTATAACCATTGATTGAATTTTTTGATAAACCAATTTTTTATTAATTGAGTCAACAAACAATAACTAATTAATATACCGATCAACCAAGGAAAATAACTTAATGGTAATGGTTGCAACTTAACAGCATCAGCAAAAGGTGAGAAAGGAAGTGCAATTCCAATTAGCATAATTGCAGATGTTAATGCTACAACAGGTGCTGTTGCCCAACTTTGTATAAAAGGAATTTTTCTGGTTCTTATCATGTGAACAATTAATGTTTGTGATAATAAACCTCCAATAAACCAACCACTTTGGAAAAGACTTTGATGTTGTAATGAATTTGCTTTAAAGAAATAAAACATTACAAAGAAAGTTACATAATCGAAAATTGAACTGATTGGACCAATGTATAACATGAATTTTGAAATACCCGATGCATCCCATTTTTTTGGTTTCTCTAAAAATTCTGTATCCATCTTATCCCAAGGAATAGAAACTTGAGAAATATCGTACAATAAATTCTGTACTAAAATTTGTACAGGTAACATAGGTAAAAAGGGTAGGAATGCACTTGCACCCAACATGCTGAACATGTTACCAAAGTTGCTGCTGGCGGTCATTTTAATATACTTAATGATGTTGCCAAAAGTTCTGCGACCATAGATAACACCTTTACGCAACACCATTAAATCTTTCTCCAACAAAATAATATCAGCACTTTCTTTGGCAATATCCACTGCAGTATCAACACTAATACCAACATCTGCTTCTCTTAAAGCAGCTGCATCATTAATGCCGTCACCCATAAACCCAACGGTATGACCTTTTGCTTGTAAAATTTTTACAACTCTTGATTTTTGTACCGGACTTAATTTTGCTAAAATTGAAATATCATCAATTTGTTCCTGCACTTCGGTATCACTCATATTCTCCAACTCACTACCTAATAAAATTTTATTATAAGAAATGCCAACATCCCTGCAAATCTTTTTTGTTACAATCTCATTGTCACCTGTTAATACTTTTACTGAAACGCCTAATTTTTGTAAAGCTTCAATAGAAACTTTTGCTGATGGTTTTGCAGGATCTAAAAAGCCAATAAAACCTGTAAGCGTCATATCTTTTTCATCATCTACAGAATAAGTCAATGCTCTTTCATCATACTCTTTAATGGCAACCAACAAAACTCTTAATCCTTCTTTATTTAATTTTTTAGAAGTATTTAAGATCGTTGTTCTAACATGCTCATCAATCGGAATTACTTTATCATTTTCAATATGCAACTGTTTATCTTCTCCGGGATCAAAAGCATGACTGCATAGGTTAAGCATTTCTTCAACCGCACCTTTACAAATCAATAAATGTTTACCATTTTTTTGTTTCAATATCACACTCATTCTTCTTCTTTGAAAGTCGAATGGTATTTCATCAACTTTTACAAATAGTTCTTCAACTTTTAAATAATCATGTAATTCTGCGTGATCCAAAACAGCTATGTCTAATATATTTTTCAGTCCTGTTTGATGGAAACTATTTAAGTAAGCCCATTTTAATACTTCTTCATCATCATCACCAAAAATGTTTAAATATCTTTCCAATACAATTTTATCCATAGTAAGTGTACCTGTTTTATCAGTACACAAGACATCCATCGCACCAATATTCTGTATCGCATCCAAACGTTTAATGATTACTTTTCTTTTACTCATTGTTACTGCACCTTTAGCAAGGTTGGCTGTAACAATCATTGGTAACATTTCAGGCGTTAAACCTACTGCTACTGCAATAGCAAATAACAATGCTTCTAACCAATTGTGTTTAGCAAAACCATTAATTAAAAAAATCAATGGTACCATTACCAACATAAATTTTATAAGCAGATAACTAACTTTATTTACACCTTTATCAAAACTGGTCTCTGCTCTTTTACCGATAATAGATTTACTTAATGAACCAAAATAAGTTTGATTGCCCGTTGTAACAATCATTGCCATTGCAGAACCACTTACCACATTTGTTCCCATAAAACAAATATTGTCTAAGTCAAGTGGTGATCTTTTATCGGCATCTATAATGGCTAAGCTTATTTTTTCGACAGGTAAAGATTCTCCGGTTAACATGGCTTGGCTGACAAATAGATCTTTTGATTGAATGATGCGGCAATCGGCAGGAATCATATCTCCGGCTGAAAGAAAAATAATATCTCCGGGAACTAATTCTTTAATATCAATTTCTTTTTTACCATATTCTTTTCTTAATACGGTAGCAGTTGTTTTAACCATGCTCTTCAACTTTTCGGCAGCACGATTACTTCTATATTCTTGAAAAAAACGAATCAATGAACTTACCATTACCATGATACCTACCATGATAACAGTTTTATATTCTTCTTCTCCCGGTTTTGCTAACCATACATCCATAATGAATGATATGACGGCAATAACAATTAATATTCCAATAAACGGATTAATGAAAGCTTCAACTAATTGTTTATACCATGAGGGTGCTTTTTCGTGATGTACTTCATTTAAACCAAACTCTTCCAACTTTTCTTCTACGAGTTCATTTGATAAACCTTCTATACTTGTACGATAGGTACTAAAAAAAATGTTACTGTCGTTTTTGCTTGCAGTTCTTAATTTATTTGCAGAACCTTCGTCAATGCCGTGACTGCTTTGAGAAAATGCAAGCTTGCTTTTAATACTATCTTTAATTGTTAGAACCATCTTGTTATTATTTTTTCAGCTTCAGCAATTACTATTATGATAATTTGACACAATTTTGAAATAATCATTTGGTTGATAAATTGTGTTGATTTGTTCTAATTTGAACTACGGAATAGTATACTCTTGAAATTTTAAGAATTCAGATGAATCTTGTAAACGCAGAAATATAAGACCAAAAAAGTA
Source organism: uncultured Chitinophagaceae bacterium (assembly GCA_903832075.1). GTDB lineage: Bacteria > Bacteroidota > Bacteroidia > Chitinophagales > Chitinophagaceae > CAILAF01. The sequence goes on along the minus strand of CAILAF010000666.1, from coordinate 2,297 downwards.
TGAAATTATTTTAAAGATGTTCATATTACCTCCTTCACGTTTAAAATGTTATTACTTTAACATGGAAGGATGGTAGTAAAAGATTGCTAATATCCTCTCATGTAGTTTTCTAAATTGTTCGCCGAATAAGGATCAGATCCCATATTATTGTTAAATTGTTTCGGTTGCAAATGTAGGAGAAATGTTTTTTGAAAAATCATTTCAACAAAAGAAAAGATAAAACTTAATATATTTTTATTATTGATTAAAATTTTACATAGAAAACTAATTCAGCATAAAACACATTGCTTAATTTTTCTTGTGTTAAAATAGTACCATTAGGAGCAGTAACAGAAATAGGGTTTTGTGGTAAAGCATAAGTAGGTGTAAAAGAAAAACCCCATTTTGCAGCATCATACGAAATAGGTAAAGACATTTCATAATCTAATGCAACAAAAGCATTTGAACCGCTTACTTTAACATTGGTTGGCGTATTTCTTTTTTTTGTTTTTGTGGCCGCATAAAAATTTTGTGTTCCTGCATTAGATATAATTGAGGGTTCAATAGTCCATAAATTATTTTCTTCACCAAAAGTAAATGGATGAGAAATACCGTAATTAATAATAAAATCTGTTTGTTGTGAAAAAATCAAATCAGCACCACCTGTAAAAGATATAAACGGTGTGTTGTAAGTTGCATTGGCGCCAATATCTGCAGTGATTTGCGATTTTACTGATGTGCTGTTTTTGCTATTAAAAAATTTACTTGCATAAACGCCACCACTAAAATTATCTCCTGATTTAAAATCGTAACCAATATCAATAGTTCCTAAATCAATTCTGCTGGTTGAACTTGCTAAGTAAGATATAGAACCATCAACATAAAAACCCGATTTATCATAATAACCAAAAGTAGGAGTGATGTAAGGAGTTAAAATAGAATCCTGTCTTCCATAATATACATCGTTGGATATATAGGATAGACTTGCTTTAAAAGAGGAATTTTCATTTTCAGTTTTATTTGACTTTGCTTGTGCATTAACAATAAGCGTATAACCAATAAAAAAAACTGTAGTTAATATTTGTTTCATGCAGCAAAAATAATTAAATAAGATACTGCCAAAAAAACATTTATTATTTTCAAATTAAACATAGAATAATTAATCAATGATCATTCAACGGAAGACCTAAGCGCTGATAGTCTTTCCAGTTAAGGTATTCAGGACCTTTGCGTTTTTCAACCATCGTAATGCATTTATCAACCGGGCAAACCAATTTACACAAGTTACAACCAACACATTCTTCTTCCTTAATTGTATAAGTGTTATATGGCTTGCCGTATTTAAGATTAATTGATTGATGAGAAGTATCCTCGCAGGCAATATAACATAAACCGCAGTGAATACATTTATCTTGATTTATATTGGCAACAATATGATAATTGATATCGAGGTCTTCCCAATGCGTAATTTTTTCAACACTCTTTCCAATAAAATCGTTTAATGTTTTGAAACCTTTTTCATCCATCCAATTATTTAATCCTTCGCACATGTCTTCAACAATTCTAAAACCATGTTTCATAACAGCGGTACAAACTTGCACATTACTTGCACCAAGCAACATAAATTCAACTGCATCTTTCCATGTACTTACACCACCAATTCCCGAAACAGGGACTTTTGATGTGATTGGATTTTGTGCAATCGTTGTCAACATTTTTAATGCAATTGGTTTTACCGCGGGACCACAATAACCACCAAAAACACTTTTGCCGGCGACATAAGGATTAGGAACTAAAGTATCTAAATCAATTCCTGTTACGGATTGAATGGTGTTGATTAAAGACAAAGCATTTGTTCCAGCTTCCACACAGGCTTTACCTGTTGGAACCACAGAATGCACGTTAGGCGTGAGTTTGGTGATGACAGGAATTGTTGCTGCTTCCATTACCCATTCAACAATCATCTTTGCAATTTCAGGATCTTGACCAACAGCAGCACCCATTCCGCGTTCTGTCATACCATGCGGACAACCGAAATTTAATTCCAATCCATGCGCTCCCGTATCTTCAACTTTTTTAATTAATTCGTGCCAACTTTTTTTATCGTTATCAGCCATCAATGAAACAATCATTGCTCTGTCGGGAAATAATTTTAAACATTCTTTTATTTCGCGAAGATTAATTTCTAACGGACGATCGCTGATCAATTCAATATTATTAAAGCCCATTATTTTACTGCCGCCAAAATCAACAGCAGAATAACGCGATGATACATTTTTTACCTGCGATCCTAATGTTTTCCAAACAACACCGCCCCA
>CAILAF010000665.1 GCA_903832075.1 uncultured Chitinophagaceae bacterium | reverse complement strand
TACAAACCAATTTTAATTGTTACGCTAATTTCGCAATCCAATTACACAATTAATAATGAAAGAAATTTGGGATTGGCGATATAGTAGTGAAGAATATGTATATGGTGTTTTACCGAATGAATTTTTTGCAGAACAACTTTCTACATTATCGCCTTCTACTATTATACTTCCTTGTGAAGGTGAGGGGAGAAATGCGGTATTTGCTGCAGCTTTAGGTTGGAATGTAATGGCATTCGATCAAAGTGAAACGGGCAAAGAAAAATCACTTGCATTGGCTAAAAAAAATAATGTTTCGATTAATTATATTGTTACTGATGCATCAACTTTTAATGTAGAAGAAAATAGTTTTGATGTAGTTGCTTTTATTTACGCTCATTTCCCTATTGAAACACGAAGAATTATTCACCAAAATGCAATTCGTTGGCTGAAACCTGGCGGACATATCATTCTGGAAGCATTTAATCCTCAACAAATCAATAATACATCAGGTGGTCCGAAAGATAAATCATTGTTGTATACAGAAGAATATTTGTTAAATGATTTTGCGCAATTGAAAATCGAATTATTGCAATCAGTGAAAATAAAATTAAGTGAAGGAGATTTGCATAACGGATCTGCCGATGTAATTAGATTTATGGGAAAGAAACTTTGATACTAAATTTCTAATTATTAATGGAGCATTTTAAAAATTACACTATGATAAAATATTTCTTAGGATTTTTTTTGATGATAACATCTTCATCATTAATCGCATGTAACAATGATGCGCAAGACACAATCATTAAATCGGTAAATGATTTTGAAAAAGACATTGCAAAAGTGAACACTCAAATATTGGATGTAAGGACAATGGAAGAATATCAATCAGGTCATATTAAGAATGCCTTATTAGCCGATTGGACAAAGCCTGATGAATTTGAATACAGAACGCAGTCATTAGATAAATCAAAAACAGTGTATGTGTATTGTTTAAGCGGTGCAAGAAGTTTGAAAGCAGCCGAATGGTTAAAAGCGAAAGGATATATGGTATACAATCTTGCAGGTGGAATGATGGCTTGGAAAAGAGAGGGCAAGCCAATTGAAGGTATTAATAATGTAAAGCAAATTTCATTAAAAGAATATCAATCACAAATTCCTTCTGACAAAACTGTTTTGGTAGATGTTGGTGCAACATGGTGTCCGCCATGCAAAAAAATGGAACCGATTATTGATTCATTATTAAAAGCAGATGGTAATAGATTTGTACTTGTAAGAATAAACGGCGGTGAACAATCAGAAATTTGTAAGGAAATAAAAATTGATGTATTTCCTACTTTTATAATTTATAAACAGGGAAAAGAAGTTTGGCGTGATTCCGGTTTAATAGAAGCTAAAAAAATAACTGCTTCTTTTTGAACAAATGTATAATTGTAAATATTTTTATTTGCAATTTTTGTTACATAAATAAATTTTCAGGTTGTTTAATTTACTATAATGTTTAAGAAGAACGATTCAAAAAGCAACCGATTGGTTATATGGTTCAGCAGCATATTG
>CAILAF010000664.1 GCA_903832075.1 uncultured Chitinophagaceae bacterium | reverse complement strand
CTTTACTCATGTTATTTTAATTCTGTAATTGGTGCCGGATCCATATCAGAAAATACTTGATTCTCTCCTGCCATTCCCCAAATAAATGCATAGTTTGATGTACCACATCCACAATGAATACTCCACGATGGAGATATTACAGCTTCATGATTCTTCATCACCAAATGTCTTGTTTGTTGCGGTTCTCCCATGAAATGAAAAACGCGTTGTTGTTCATTCAAATCAAAATAAAAATATACTTCTGTTCTTCTTGTATGTGTATGTGGTGGAACAGAATTCCAAACACTACCATTATTCAAAACTGTTAATCCCATTACCAATTGACAACTTTGAATTCCATCTAAATGAATGTATTTATAAATAGTTCTTTGATTAGAAGTTTCAACTGCACCCAATTCAACAGGTGATGCTTCTTCTTTTTTCATTTTTTTATTTGGATATGAATGATGTGCCGGTGCTGACAATAAAAAAAATATAGCTGGATCATTTTTATTTACAGTTTTAAATGAAACATTTTTTGTTCCTTTTCCCAAATACAAGCAACTTAATTTTTCGAGATCATAATCAATTCCATCAGCTTCAATAATTCCGGCACCACCAACATTTATAATTCCCAATTCTCTTCTTTCTAAAAAATAATTTGCTTTTAATTCATCATCGGCTATCAATGAAATGCTTTGCTGCACAGGCTTTGCACCACCAGTAATGATGCGGTCATGATGCGAATAAATTAAATTAACAACATCATCCTGCATTAATTCTTCACATAAAAAATTTTCACGCAACTCTTCTGTTGTCATTCCTTTAACTTCTTTCGGGCTATTTTGAAAACGTATTTGCATAATGCCAATTAAAAAATTACTGCAATTTTATTTATTCGAAGCAGACCAATTAAAATATTGTTTCGCATTATTGTAACAAATGTCTTGAATCACTTTTCCTACCCATTGAATATCATTTGGTAATTCTCCATTCTCCATTTCTTCTCCAAATAAATTACACAATAATCTTCTGAAATATTCATGACGCGGATACGATAAGAAACTTCTCGAATCAGTTAACATGCCAATGAACTTACTAAGCAAACCCATATTGGATAAGGCATTGATCTGTTTTGTCATTCCATCTTTCTGATCCAAAAACCACCAAGCACTTCCATACTGAATTTTTCCTTCAACACTGCCATCATTAAAATTACCAACCATCGTTGCCATCAATTCATTATCTGCAGGATTCAAATTATATAAAATAGTTTTCGCTAATTTATTATCACTATCAAGCTTATTTAAGAATTTTGATAAAGCTCTTCCTTGAGAAAAATCACCAATAGAATCCCATCCGGTATCAGCACCTAATTCTTGTAATCTTCTTGAATTATTGTTTCGCAATGCACCCAAATGAAATTGTTGCACCCAACCTTTTTCCCAATCCCATTCTGCAAAATGAACCAACATGGCTGATTTAAATTTGTGTTGTTCTAATTCATTCAAATGTTTTCCAGAATGAATTTTAGTGAAGATCACATCAATCTCATGTCCGGTAAAATCTTCTGCATAAATTTCTTCTAATCCATGATCACTCACACAACAACCCATTGATGCAAAAAAATCATGACGATTTTGTAATGCAAATAAAAAATCATCGAAAGAAGAAATAGAAATATTAGTAACGGCTTCAATTTTTTTTACATACTCATTAAACTTTTCTGTATCACTTACATTCATTGCATTATCCGGACGAAATGCAGGCAACACAGGTATTTCAAATTTATCTCGTACCAATTGCGCATGAAACTCTAAAGAATCAATCGGATCATCTGTTGTGCAAACAGTTTTCACATTCATTTTGCGCAATAAATTTTTTACAGAATATTCTTTTGATCTTAATTTCTCTGAACACTCATCATAAATTTTCTTTGCTGAATCGGCATTCAAAATTTCATGTACATCAAAATAACGTTGCAGTTCCAAATGCGTCCAATGATATAACGGATTACGCAAAGTATAAGGAACAGTTGCTGACCATTGTTGAAATTTTTCGTAATCGGTTGCATTGCCGGTAATGAATTTTTCATTTATTCCATTGGCGCGCATTGCACGCCATTTATAATGATCGCCATACAACCAAATCTGGGTAAGGTTTTCAAAGTTTTTATCTTCGGCAATTTGCTGTTGAGGCAAATGACAATGATAATCTATAATAGGCATTTCTTTTGCAAACTCATTATACAATTTTTGAGCAGTTTTATTACTCAATAAAAAATTTTCATCTAAAAATCTTTTCATGTTACCAGCTTTATATCGTTAATCAACTTTGTTGCGTCGCACACTTGTACGCTTTGTTCTTTATTCAGCTAGTTTCAAGTTGCAGGGGTCGTATTACCGATAACCTGAAACTTGTAACTTCATAAACTCACTCCACGCTTCCATGGAATAAAATCATCCTGATTTAATTGTACTGCTTTCGGAATTATTTCACCACTTGCTGCTCTAATACAATATTCCAAAATATCTTCTCCCATTTGTTCAATAGTTTTTTCGCCTTCAATCACAGGTCCGGTATTAATATCAATTATGTCGCTCATTCTTTTTGCTAATGCAGAATTTGTTGCCACTTTAATTGTTGGACAAACAGGATTACCAGTTGGTGTTCCTAATCCGGTTGTGAATAAAATTAAAGTTGCCCCGCTCGCAGCTTTACCAGTTGTTGCTTCAACATCGTTGCCGGGTGTGCATACTAAATTTAATCCTGGTTTTGTTGCAGGCTCGGTATAATCTAATACATCAACAATATGCGATGTACCACCTTTTTTTGCAGCACCTGCACTTTTAATGGCATCAGTAATTAATCCATCTTTTATATTTCCAGGAGATGGATTCATGTGAAAACCTGAACCAACTTTTAATGCAGAATCACTATACGTTTTCATCAGATGAATAAACTTATTTGCTGATGATTCATCTTTCGTTCTGTCAATCAATTCTTGTTCAACACCACATAATTCAGGAAACTCGGCCAATAAAATTTTCCCGCCTAATGCCACTAATAAATCAGAACAATAACCAACAGATGGATTAGCAGAGATACCGCTAAAACCATCGCTACCACCACATTTCACGCCAATGGTTAATTTGTCTAATGATGCAGGCGAACGTTCTTGCTTATTAATTTCAATCAATCCCAAAAAAGTTTTTCTTATCGCTTCAGTAATTAATTCATCTTCACTTTGAGATTGTTGTTGTTCAAAAATGTATAATGGTTTATTAAAATTTGGATTTCGTCCTTTCAAATCATCTAATAAATTTTGTACTTGTAAATTCTGACAACCTAAACTTAAAATTGTTACACCACCAACATTCGGATGATTGGCATAAGCGGCTAATAATTTACTTAACACTACCGCATCTTGTCGGATGCCACCACAACCGCCCTGATGATTTAAAAATTTAATACCATCTACATTTTTAAAAATGCGATTGGTATGAATTATTGATTCTGTTACATCCAAATTAGCATCATCAATATTTTTTCCTGAAGTAAATAACTCTTTTAAAAGTTTTGTTTTTTGTTTATATTTTTCTGTAACCGCATAACCCAATTCGTTATGCAATGCTTCTCGAATCACATCCAAATTTCTGTTCTCGCAAAAAACTGTTGGAATAAATAACCAATAATTTGCAGTGCCTACGCTTCCATCATTTCTATGATAACCATTAAAAGTTCTTCCTTTGAATTTCGAAACATCTGGTGCATGCCAATCATAATGAAATGCACGGTAGGCATAGGGTTCAGCAGCATGTTTTAAATTTTCGGTACTCATTCTTATTCCCCCTAAAACATCATATTGAACTTTTCCAACCAACACACCATACATTATTACTGCTTCTCCTTGCTTCATATCATGTTCATAAAACTTATGCTTCG
>CAILAF010000663.1 GCA_903832075.1 uncultured Chitinophagaceae bacterium | reverse complement strand
GCAAATTGATTTATTAAATAGGATTATTAATGGATCAGGTAATATATTTGCAATATCGTCACATAGATTGATGTTAAATACACAACACTTGAATGATATATTTAACTTATTCTCACCAATGATAGGCAAAATTGGATTTGTTTTTATTGGTAGTTCAAAATATGACGTAAATAAATTTCAAGAAAATAATGAATTAAATAAGGCTCTTAAAAAACACAAATTATCATTTGAAGAAATAGTATCATCAACAACAAATAAAAAAGAAGCAGACGAAATAATAAAACAACATTTTTCATTAGGAAGAAAAGTTATAGTTTTAACAACATATCACTCAATGAGTGTTTTATCTGGTCAGAAAATTGATACTTTATATTGCGATGAAGCTCATACACTAGCATCGGATACTGATGGTGCTAGATTCCAAGATAATTATCGGCTACTATCTGCTGAAAATAAATTCTTTTTAACTGCTACTCCTAAAGATTGTTCAGACTCGGATACCGAATCATTTCTAATGAATAATAAGGAAATTTTTGGAGAAAGAATTGGCTTAACATTTAAGGAATGTGTTGCTAGAGGATATATGGTTAATGCAATTGCTCAAATTGCTGTTCCTAATAATTTTGATCCAAGTATAGAATTTAGGTCGATAAAAAATATGACTAAGTTTGTAACTGATTCATTTCTATATCATGATAATTGGATAAATAAGAATTCATTTGACTCATCAAAAATTGCGCCTAAAATACTTGTTAAATGTTCATCTGTTGATGAAATGTGGAATTTGAGAAATGAACTTCTTGGAAAAATACCAGGAGTTATAATATGTGCTGGAGCTTCAAGACCTGGTGAAATTGGAAACTTTAATCACATGATTGATAATCTTGAAATAAGAAATAGATCTGAATATTTAGAGAAAATACAAAAATTTAGTGATATACAAAAAGCGATTGTATTACATTATGATACAATGTCTGAAGGTATAAATGTTTCAGGATTTACTGGTGTTATGTTTTTGAGTGGGCAATTACCAACTAAATTTAAGATATTACAGAATATTGGTAGAGCAACAAGATTGCATCCATTTGATAGAGAAAGATTAGAGAAAGGAGAAATTATTGTTGGTGATAATAATTGGATAAAAAAGTGTTGTGTGGTTATTTTGCCATATTGGGATATTGAATCAGAATTAACAAAAAATGAGCTATCCAGACAATTAAAGCAATTGAAAGATATGGATGCTATTTTTGATGTTAAAATATCAATTGGTTCTGATATAGGAGAAGGAAAAGAAGATGATGAAATACCTGATCAAAATAAAAAAGATGAAAGAAAGAAGAAGTCGGAATTAATTGATAAAATCAATACAACTATGGATCAATTGGATAAAGCGGAGGAAGAAAATAGGGAGAGTGAAAGACTTAATGGTATGTCTAAATTACAACTTTTAAGAGAAAAACTCTAAAAGGGAAATTGTGAATTTAATATATAAATAAAATAATGTTTTCAGAATTGTTACAAATTACGAATAAAGATGGTGTTAGTTTTGGGACTGCATCAAATGTATATGATGTTTATCCAACGAT
>CAILAF010000662.1 GCA_903832075.1 uncultured Chitinophagaceae bacterium | reverse complement strand
ACACTCCTTTTGTGGCAAAAAATACAAAATATTTCGGTCTTATAAGTATTCAATAACTACTTTTGTTGCTAAAATAGTCATCTAAATTTGACCTCTATTTTGGAACTTTGCAACAGCTCGCCTAATGAAATGCATTGAAGAAGGAATGTTATTAGGGGATATGATTGATAGAATCTTCGTGAATTCTTTTCTGCAAATTATTAGCTAATGAGATAAAATAATGTCGTTTTATGAGTAATAAAATAAAAATACTCTTTATTCATCATGCCGCGGGTTGGAGTGGTGCGGCTATCAATATGATAAACATAATTCGTGGTCTGGATAAATCTAAATATTCCATAAATGTTTTGTTAATTCGTGACTCAATAGTTAGTAAAATGCTGATAGAAAATGGTATCCATTATGCCATAGCAAAAGGTGCATTTTATGAAAAATTTTATAGCTATTTCATTCATTCAGATGCAAACACTGAAAAATGGTATCGCTGTGATATTTTGTTAAAACATATTATAAGCTGGATTCTATCAAGATTATATTTTGCTCCAAGAGAGTTAAAAAAATTTGACTACGATATTGTACATCTAAATTCTTCCTTTCTTACTGACTGGCTTGCTCCTGGCAAAGCCAAAGGAAAGGTAATAATACATGTTCAGGAACCATTTTCAAAAGGTTATTTTGGTTTAAGGCATTATTTATTAACATCACAAATGAGGAAATATGCTGATCAAATTATTGCAATCAGCCAAGACAATGCAAAGAGGATTAATATTCCTGGGAAAACACAAGTTATTTATAATTTTATAGAGTTAAGAAAAGTAGAGGAAATATACAGTTGTAGCCCGAAAAGCGGTAAAGTTTTATATTTGGGTGGTTCTGAAATAATAAAAGGTTTTTTTGCCGTGGTAGATTCCTTAGATTATCTTGATCAGAATATTAAAATTGTGTTTTGTGGAAATTACTCAACTGTAGAAAATAAATCTGGCTTGTTGGGCTTTTTGAAAAACACGATAAGAAGTATACTTCCTGTTCACAAAAAATTAAAAAAATCTATTGAAAAAATTAAGAATCATCCAAAGGCAATATTTGTCGGTTTAGTTAAAAACACCTCCCAAATAATTCAGGAATCAGAATTTTTAATTTCACCGTTTTCCAGTCCTCATTTTGCACGCCCTGTTATTGAAGCCCATCTGCATAAGAAAGCTGTTATAGGTTCTGATGTTGAAGGAATGGATGAGATTATTGAGCATGGAAAGACCGGGCTTATAGTGCCTAGAAATAACCCAAAAGCTTTAGCTGCTGCGATTAACGAATTATTTAAGAATGACCGGAAAGCCAAATATTTGGGTGAAGCCGGGTATAATGTTGCAATAACGAAGTTTACACAAGAAAATTTAAATGAATTTGAACGTGTCTATGATAAAGTTTTATCAGAAATAGAAATTTAGACTTTCAGCAGTATGTTATTAAAAAAATATATATTCAGGATATTGGCTATTTATACAATGGCTGTAATGTTTCTACCTGTTTTTTCTTACAATTTTCCTACGTTCCTGTATTTTTTTAGAAGTCCTAACTTTATATTGCCACTTTGGATAATTGCTGTTTTTTTCGGAAATAGGAATTTGCTCGCTTCAAAATATTTACTAATATTTTACGTTTTTGCTGGCATTTTATTTTTAGGTATCGGCACTTTCTGGAGTGATATAAAAGTTGGTTATGGTGAAACAATCTCTTTTGCATGGATACTGAAGGATATTGGTGGTACGCTCCTGCAACTTTAATGTATGTTTATTTTATTAAAGCAAAAGATTTCACGGGGTTGGCTTTGGTTACTTTTTATGCACTAATTTTTATATCAATAACAGCCATTACTTCAATTGTCGGCCTTACAATATTTCCCGGCGCAGTAAGACAAATGATTAGCAACAGCAGTGATGTAGGCATGGACTTGGTATATGGTAAAATGGGTATTGCTGGTTACGGTTATTTTGCCGGCATTACTTTGATATT
>CAILAF010000661.1 GCA_903832075.1 uncultured Chitinophagaceae bacterium | reverse complement strand
TATCATCAAACCGTTACCACGCAACAGATTGAACAATACATCAATAAAAATGCAGGATTTAATTTTTCAAAAGTCTTCGATCAATATTTAAGAACAACACAAATTCCAACATTAGAATATTTTAAAGACAGTCTTGCATCAACTGTTTCATTTCATTATACAACTTGTGTAGATGAATTTAATTTACCAATTGTAATTAATGCAAGTAATAAAAAAGTATTTCCATCAACTGATTGGCAAATAATTTCTTTGAATAAAGAAGAGTTTGATTGGTTCAATCAAAAAAATATTGTTCGTAATTATTACATTAAAACAAATCAGTTAACAACAAAACCGTAAAACTTATCTTCGTTTAAATAACGCCGTTTCAAAGAATGGGTAGCATTCGTAAACAAACAATCATTTCAAGCATATTGGTGTACATCGGTTTTTTCATCGGTGCGATTAATATTTATTTATCTACAAAAAACGGTTCATTAACACCCGAACAATATGGATTAACAAAATTATTTTTCGATGTATCTCAAAACATGTACACGTTTGCAAGTTTAGGAATCATTCCTGTTATTTATAAATTTTATCCTTATTACAAAGACAATTTAGAAGAGCATAAGATTGATTTAATGACATGGGCAATGTTTACATCGCTCATCGGATTGATTATTGTATTATTTGCTGCATGGCATTTTCAACCATTTATTGCACGCAAGTACAGTGCGCATTCTAAATTATTTGTTGATTATTATTACTTGATATTCCCTTTTGCAACGGGTATGTTGTTTTTTTCTGTGATAGAAGGTTTTTGTTGGGCCATTCAAAAAACTATTATCTCTAATTTTTTAAAAGAAACAGTCTTACGCATTTTCAGTGTTTGTTTTTTGCTTTTGTTTTATTTTAAGTTCATCAGTTTTTCAACATTCATGAATTTATTTTCACTATTGTATATCATCATTTTCATTGTGTTGTTTATTTATTTAAAACGAATTGGCAAACTGCATTTTCATTTTCATATCAGTCGTGTTACAAAAAAGTTCTGGAAAAAAATGATGAGCATGCAAATGCTTACATTAAGCGGCATTATCATTGTATCGCTTGCTGCAACCATTGATACACCAATCATTGCAGGCTTTCAAAGCATGGCAGTTGTTGGTATTTTTACATTAGCTCAGTATATGGCAAATGTAATTCAGGTGCCACAACGCAGCATACAAGGCATATCTGCAAGTGTTTTATCAAGAGCATGGAAAGATAAAAACATGAAAGAAATTTTTAGAATTTATCAACGTTCCTGCATCAATTTATTATTAATAGGTTTATTTATTTTCGGAAACATTTGGCTAAATATAAAACCGGGATTGGATTTCTTTAATGTTCAAAAAGAGTATGCTGCCGGATTAAATACATTATTGGTTTTATCGTTTGCTCGTATTATAGATGCCGGCACCGGATTAAATGGATTAGTAATTGGCACTTCAACTTTATGGAGATTTGATTTTTTAAGTGGCGTAATTTTATTGTCATTTCGTTTACCACTCACTTGGTATTTAATAAAAAACTTCGGCATCATTGGATCTGCTTTTGCTGATTTAGCTGCAATGACCATTTATAACTTTATTCGCTTCGAATTTTTAAGACGCAAATTCAATATGCAGCCATTCAATCTAAAAACAGTTTATTCAATTATATTGGCTTTTGCTGCTTATTTTCTTTCATTTTATTTAATGAATTCAATACAAGGATTAATTGGAATGATATTACGTTCTCTGATCTTTTCATCCATTATAATTGGTGGAATATTTTATTTGCAACTTACTCCGGATGCTACACAATTGTATGATAGTTTTAAGAAAAGAATAGAAAAATAATTTTCACTATTCATTTATTTCAATACTCTCCCGGCACTTATATATCTTGATTTCCAATAAGGATCATTCAAATCACTTATCAAAACACCACCACTGGTTGATGCATTTGCAAACTTATTATTTATTAAATACACACCTACATGCGAAACAGTTCTCCCACTGGTATGAAAAAAAACAAGATCTCCTTCGCGTAAATCTTCGGTATTAATTTTATCAGAAGCATGGTATTGTTCAACTGCAGTTCTTGGTAATTCAACATTAAAAACTTCACGCATTAATATTTGCGCAAATCCCGAACAATCAATGCATCCTTTCGTATTACCACCTAAACAATATTTTGTTCCCCACCACTCTTCTATCTTTTTCAATAATGGAACATTGGTTAATCTTTCCACACTTGCATCCATGATAATGGAATATTTTAATTGTATCCATTCCGCTTTTTCAATATTTGACTCTGCTGAAGTTCCTTCATAATACAAAGCTTGTTTAGTAGCTGTTGTTTTATGTTTTGATGTAACCGTTGAACCGGGTGTTACTTCTATCCCATTAATAAATGTTGGATTTTTGGAAGTTCTTTTTGTCTTTGCATGAGAAACAGAACCATCCTGAGAAGTGACTTTCTTCAATGATTTACAGCTTGCTAAAAAAGCCATACAAAAAAAAGATATTATTAATACTCGCAAGCTCATTATCAAATTTTGCAAATTAAAGTCAGTAATGCTTTACCACCAAACACAATTTATTATTTCCATAAAACGATATTCAAAGGCTTGTATTGTGGATAATTGAAAACTTATCAAGCGCATTGTTTAGCGATATTTGGAGTTACTTAAAATTGATTCTGAAGCATGAGCCGTTTTTCACATTTACACGTTCACACACAATATTCTTTATTAGATGGAGCAGCAAGTATAGAAAGTTTATATAAAAAAGCTGTTAAAGATAATATGCCTGCATTGGCTATTACCGATCATGGTAATATGTTTGGCGTTTTTGATTTTGTTAATCAAGCTTGGAAAAATACCAAAGTAATTGGTAAAGATGAGAATGGAAAAGATATTACCGAGCCCGTTATTAAACCAATTGTTGGTTGCGAATTTTATGTGGTGAAAGACAGGCACGCCAAGAGTTTCACTAAAGACATGAAAGATGAACGTTTTCATCAAGTGTTATTGGCAAAGAATAAAATCGGTTATCAGAATTTAATAAAATTAACATCGCTTGGTTTTATTGAAGGCATGTACAGTAAATATCCACGCATTGACAAAGAATTGATTGAAAAATATCGTGAAGGATTAATTGCCACTACTTGTTGTATTGGTGCTTATGTGCCACAAGCAATCTTACATCAAAGCAATGAAAAAGCCGAACAAGAATTTAAATGGTGGTTAGATTTATTTGGAGATGATTATTACATTGAAGTGCAACGACACAACATTAAAGAACAGGAAAAAATAAATCAAACACTTTTAGAGTTTGCAAAAAAATATAACGTTCCTGTTATTGCAACCAATGATAGTCATTATACAAATCAGGATGATTATAATGCACACGATATTTTATTATGCATCAATACCGGCGAAAAACAAAGCACGCCCGGATTAGATGACTTTATAAATGATGATGCACATTCAAAAAAAGGAAGGTTTAAATTTCCTAACGATCAATTTTATTTTAAGACCACCGATGAGATGAGTAAACTCTTCAACGATATTCCTGAATCAATTGATAACACCAATGCCATCATTGATAAAGTTGAAATACTCAATCTTAAAAAAGATATTTTATTACCTGCATTTCCAATTCCCGCAGCATTTAAAATTCATGCAGATGATAATCTCAATCAATGGGAATATTTAAAACACCTGACTTTTATCGGCGCAAAAAATCGATATGGCGAAATTGAATCTACGGTAGAAGAAAGAATAAACTTTGAATTGTTTACCATTAAAACAATGGGCTTTGCCGGATACTTTTTAATTGTATCAGATTTTATTAAAGCAGGTAGAGAAATGAAAGTGTTTGTTGGTCCGGGACGCGGATCTGCTGCGGGTTCTGTGGTGGCTTATTGTATTGGCATAACTAATATTGATCCAATAAAATATAATTTATTGTTTGAAAGATTTTTAAATCCTGATCGTAAATCAATGCCTGATATTGATACCGATTTTGATGATGAAGGCCGGCAAAAAGTTATTGATTAT
>CAILAF010000660.1 GCA_903832075.1 uncultured Chitinophagaceae bacterium | reverse complement strand
CTTCAGCAGTTGTTGTCATAAAGTTTTTAATCAAAGAACTGTCTTGTTCAAATGCCAATTGGTTATACAATTCTTTTAATTGTTGTTCCTGTTGCATGTTTTTTTGTATCAGTTCTTTTTCCATTGCATCACGCAGTTTTACTTTTTCTTCATAAGAACCGTTGGGCAATAATATTTTAGCAATCACCGGCATCAGTTCAATCAACATCAATAATGCAATTAATAAGTAATAACGGAAACGCATGGCAGCATTGGTTTCTATTAAATTGCTCAAGGCTTCAATCCGGGATAAAAATCCATCATTCAATAATAAAGAAAAGTTTTGTTGTTCTTTTTGAATGGATGTTTCAATATTATTTAAGGAACTGTCAATAAATTGTATTTGTGGTGCATTGGTTTGTTGTAAGCGATTATAAGCTGCATCTAATTTTAAATATTCATTTTGTTTTGCCTGAGCAATATCTTTCAATCCAATTTTTTTACTGCCGCCGGTACCATCAGTTTCAGCAATAAAATTATTTCTGGCAGTTGCAACTTCTTTATATGAATCATCAGATTGTTGTTGTAAAAGTTTTCTTTTAGATATCAAATCATTCTTCACTGTTGCAATCGCAGCTTCCTGTTGGGCAAGTTTATCTTTTTTTCTTTGTTCATTATCCAAGGAAATTTGCATGTGCACTTCTTTATCAAATAAATATAACAATGCAGGTTGCGCCATAAAAAATCCAATAGTTATCGCAAGAATAAATCTAAAGGCAAGTGCAGTAATTTTATTTTTAGTGATAGAATTAATTCCTTTGATCAACATTCGGTCAATGCTTAAAATAATCAATCCCATAAAAATTCCTAAAGCAATACTTGCATAAATATTAGAAACAGTGGTGCTGAAAAAATAGGTCCACGACAATGTTGCAAACAGCCAAGTGCCTAAAACGCTTGTCCCAACAATGGCATATCGGTTACGGTCAATTACACAATCTTTAATTAATTCTTTTTCAACAGTTGCCAGCCACCATAAAAATTGTTGCCATTTATTGGGCGCATAACTTTCTCTTTGAGAAAGTAGGTGAATACTTTCAGTCATATCATTTTTTTTTAAATGTAATTTGGCTGAAGTGAGAATGGTAGAGGTTGGAAACAGTGTAAAGAAACGATTAAAAGCCCTATAAACAGTACCGTTTAAAAATTTTTTGTAAATAGTAATATCTTTTACAAATCTTAATTTGCAATCAATTCTCGTTCCCTACCTTTGCCGCTCAATATTTTTTGACTATGAATTTGGATAAGAATACCATTGTTGGTTTTGTTTTATTAGGAGTTTTATTTTTTGCTTTTTTCTGGTACAGCAGTAAATCTAATGAAGCATACTTAGCAGAACAAAAACATAAAACAGATTCAATTGCAGCCGTAAATGCGTTGAAAGTAAAACCTGTTGATTCTGTTGCTGCGCATATGGATTCTTTGCGCAGAGATTCTGTTAGTAAAATTTCTGCTGCCGGTAATTTTCAAACAGCGGCAATTGGAACAGAACAAATTGTTTTTGCAGAGAATGAATTAATAAAAGTTGCTTTCACCAATAAAGGGGGAAAAATAAAATATGTTGAGTTAAAAAAATATAATGATGCAGATGGAAAACCTGTTCAATTAGGAAATGATACATTGGCTTATACTGTTAATACTGCATCGAATAGTGCTACATCAACTATTGAATTATTTTTTACTGCTTCTGATGTAGTAAAAAATAGTGATGGTAGTCAAACAATAAAATATTCTTTGAAAGATGCAGCCGGACAAAATATAGAACACGAATATATTATTAGACCTAATGAATATTTAATTGATTGGAATATTAATATGAATGGTGCGGACAGATTATTAAGCGGAAGTGTTTTGAATGTTGAATGGAAAAGTCAGATGAAACAAATAGAACGGTCATCTCAATATGAAAGATTACAAAGCAATATTTGTTTTTCGGAAGGGAATAGTTTTGATTATATCTCAGTAAAGAATCAAAGAAAATTTGAA
Source organism: uncultured Chitinophagaceae bacterium (assembly GCA_903832075.1). Taxonomy (GTDB): domain Bacteria; phylum Bacteroidota; class Bacteroidia; order Chitinophagales; family Chitinophagaceae; genus CAILAF01. Next base: position 3,112 of record CAILAF010000660.1, on the reverse strand, counting down.
AAGCCAGTTCAATGGTTGGCATTATCACGTCAGTTTTTTAATGTTACATTAATTAATAAGAAATCAAGTTTTGATAATGGTGTTGTTAATTGGGCAAGAAGTGTTGATTCAAGCAATGTGTTGGGAAATGCAGAAGCAGCATTGCAAATGAAAGTACAAAGCGGCGCAACTGTAAATATTCCTTTACAACTTTATTATGGTCCGAATGAGTATTATATTTTAAAGAAGATTGCACCCGAGATGGATAAGATTGTAAATCTCGGAAGAGATATGTATTCTTTTATTCGTCCCATCAATCAATATGTGATCATGCCGGTGTTTGATTTCTTTGCAAGCTTTATTAAAAATTTCGGATGGGTAATTATGTTGTTAACGATTTTTATTCGTTTAATAACAGCGCCGTTAACTTATGGAAGTTATGTAAGTGGTGCAAAGATGAAAGCATTGCGTCCGGAGTTAGATGTGTTGAAGAAAAAGTTTGGATCCGATCAGCAGGGATATTCAATGGAGCAAATGAAATTGTTCAGAGAAGTTGGTGTAAATCCGCTTGGCGGCTGTATTCCGGCGTTGGTACAAATTCCGATATTCGTTTCATTGTATAGTTTTTTCAATACCAATATTGAGTTAAGAGGGAAATCTTTTTTATGGGCGCATGATCTTTCTCAGTTTGATTCTATTTATCATTTGCCTTTTTCAATTCCGTTTGGATTTGGAGATCATATCAGTTTATTTTCATTAACTGCTGTTGCAGCAAGTTTCTTGATTTCTATTTATAATATGCAGATGACACCAACACAGGATAATCCGGCAATGAAATACATGCCGTATATTTTTCCGGTGATGATGTTATTCTTTTTTAACAGATTACCTGCAGCATTAACCTGGTATTATACTGTATCCAATACATTAACATTGATATTGCAATTTGTAATTCAACGTTATATTATTGATCATGATAAAATTCTTGCTAAGATGCAAGAAACAAGATCAAAGCCTAAAACAAAAAGTAAATGGCAACAACGTTATGATCAAATGTTGGAGAGCCAGAAAAAGGTACAAGACATGAAGAATAAAACCAACAAAAAATAAAATAATTTATTAAAAGTTACAAAGCCCTGTTATTAATGCGGGGCTTTTTCATTAACATTGGTATTAATTAAATTGTATTAGCATTCGGATGAGTATGAAAAAGTTTTTTATTCTATTAATATTATTATCATTCACTTTTATCATTGTTCATGCACAACAAAGGGTGGTGGCAGAATGCACTGTTGTTTATTCTATTCATGGGGATAGTACTGCCGATAAAGATTTAGTTGAATCTTTAAAATCAAGTTTTAAAACTGTTTATATCAAAAGTAATAATGTGAGAACAGATTTAGTGACTACTGCTTTTAAACAATCTGTTTTTTACGATAAATCAGCAGGCAATGCAATAGTGCTAAGAGAATTTGGGAATAATAAATTTATGACAAAATTAGATAGAACTTCTTGGGATAAACAGAATGCTCAATATGACGGGATGCAATTAACTTCATCAAAAGAAGTAAAAACGATTCTTGGTTATGAATGCAAAAAAATGTTATTGCAATTAAAGAATGGTAATTCGTTTGTTATTTATTATGCAAGTAATATCATTCCTTCGGTAAAAGATTTTGAATTTGAATTTAAAGATGTTCCAGGTTTTGTGATGGAATATGAAGCAATAGAATCAACCGGGAAAAAATTATATTATACTGCTACTAAAATTGATGTAATAAGTCCGGTGCCGGCATCAAAATTTGATATACCCACAAATGGCTATAGATTGTTGAACTGATCGAAAGTTATTTAAGCGGAATTCTTATAAGCTTATCTTTTGGCAATTTAACTTTAAACTTGTAAGGATATACAAAAGTAGTGTTGCCATTTCCGTATTGAACCATTGAATTTATTTCAAGGCCGGAAGGAGAAACTGATTGAGTAATAATTTGACTTCCATTCAATAATCTTGAAGAATTAATCACAGAAAGTGAAATAGACTTGTGCGACATATTATTCAAATTCTTCAAAGAATATTTACTATTCTTATTTCTTTCATCGCTAATGGTGTTGAAAGAAAAAGATGCAAACGCCAATTGCACAACCATTAGACTGAGTGAAATAATTGCAATTTTTTTTATATGTTTAGGCGTATTCATTTGCACAAAAGTAAGAATTTATTAAATAAAAGCCAATTTTCGTTTTATTAACGAACGTGTAAAACCTAAAAATGTTACAATAAAGTTGGATTTATTTGATTTTCCGCTTATTTTAGATGAACTAATCCTATAATGAAAGAGAATCCATACCGCGAAGACAGAGAGGAATTAAAAGAATTGCTTAAGCAATATCAAAACCTTAAACTAGGACGTAGTCACTCTTTTTTGGAAGAAGATGCCTTTGAACGTATCATTGATTATTATGATGAAAAAGACGATCTGCCCGAAGCATTGAATGCCGTAGAAACCGGATTAGAACAATATCCATACTCTTCTCAATTAATGATTAAAAAAGCTGATTTGTTATTGGCTTCCCGAAAATACCATCAGGCATTAGAGATTTTAGAAACAGCAGAATTGTTTGACAGCAATGATATTAATTTATACATTTTAAAAACAGATGCTTATTTGGCATTAGATCAACAACAAACTGCTGTTGAATTATTGCAAGCAGCTTTACAATTATTTGAAGGTGAGGAAAGATTAGAATTATTATTTGAATTGGCTGATGTTTATGATGATTATGAAGAGTTTGATAAAGTATTTGATTGTTTGCAATTAATTTTAGAAGAAGAGCCCAATAATGAAGAAGCATTATATAAAATTTGTTTCTGGACAGATTTTACTGGAAGGAATGAAGAAAGTATAAAACTGCATCAAAAAATTATTGATGAATTTCCTTATAATGAAATTGCTTGGTTCAATTTAGCAGCCGCTTTTCAAGGATTGAAATTATATGAGAAAGCAATTGATGCTTATCAATATGCAGTTGCCATCGATGAAAAATTTGATTATGCATATCGTAATATGGGCGATGCTTATTTACGATTGCGCAAATACAAAGATGCGATTGAAGTGTTGGAAAAAGTATT
>CAILAF010000659.1 GCA_903832075.1 uncultured Chitinophagaceae bacterium | reverse complement strand
TATCTTTTATTACTTCAAGAATTTTATCGAAATTCGTTTTGATGTTGTGCATGTTGTTTAAGAAAGTTTAGTCACTAACTATGACAACTTCACAACATCTTTTGTCCCTTCTTATTCAAAATTTAACTCCGCCAACGGGTTTAACTAATATCAGCTTTGTCAAAACAATAAATAAATTGCCTACCCCAACCTCAACAGTTTAGCACATCCCGAATATTTTACATATTCAATAGTTCCATCTGCAACGGGTATACCAAATTCTATTCCTGCACTAACTACGATCGTAACGGCCTCATCCAATATAACAGGACTTTTTGCCTGTAAAAATATACCCTCTGCTTCTGTCTTTTTTTGTACCGATACCCATTCTGTAGTGGTAAATACCGGACCGGGCGTTTCTAAACTTTTCGGCAGATAACCATCGCGTTTAGCATCATATATAATATCCGATACAAAACCCAGCATCAGCACAAAACGGTAGAGCGGATTTTTACCGGGATTAATAAAGTTGATGTAGGGATGTAAAGCCGGTATGATCAATTGAACACTGTTATTGTTTCTATCAATTGTACAATCTATAGGCTGCCTTAACACTGTATCAAAAATGATCCTTTTATTCAAACTGAATCCTTCCATCATATATCGGCATAGTGATAACAATACCGAGCGTTTCCCATAATCGCTTATCGTATCGGCATATTCCATCTTTTTGCAAAGGGCGTTGATGCTGCCCGTAAAATTATAATCGGCAAGATGCTTTACCGCAAATATATTTTGTCGGATGTCTTTGCTCATTGCCGCTACCCCTTCCCATTCTTTATTGATCCTTCGGGTATTTTTGAACGAAGGCATTTTTTTGATCTGTGCTTTGGTGGCTCCTCCCTTTGTACGGATAATTATTGTATCGAGGTCTTTCCTAGTATATGCTGATAAACCTCCAATACTGCCTGTAAAGGGCATTACACCTGTTAAACGTGCCATAATTTATTTGTTCTTTAGTTGTGATTAATTGCTATTATATTATAATGTAAATATAGTGTAATATAATTATAAAGTTCATATAAAACATATATAATTCACTATTATTAATAGTAGCTTATAAGTAGCTCATATATGACTTATATGTAGCTTATATGAGGCTTATTGTAGAATCAGGAATATATGTATAACAGGGTTATATAAACTGTCTTGCACCCAAAAAAATGTAAAGCTATATCCAAAAAAGACCGCTTATTCGCTTTCTGAGGGATCTTAAAAATAGGTAAGGTGTTTATAAAGCAGTTTCAAAGTATATAAACATGTTGACAGAAGTGATAAGATCAAAAACTATAAAGCCTCTCCATCCTGATTATTCTTCGTGACTTTTGTTACTCACCATGTATTTGCAGCACCATAGTTTCGCCGCAAATTGAAAGTTAATGAACCGAAGAAAATATTTTATTTCCTTGATTATTACAATTGCAGTCTTTTCTAATGCTTTTATAACAAGTATTTCAGCGCAAGACAATGTAAAGAGTTTAGGTTTGAGTGAAGCAATTTCATCCACATTAAATAATAACAAATCCATTCAATTAGCAAATCTGGATGAAAGTATTGCGGCAAGTAATTACAAACAAACAGAAGCCATTTTTTTACCGCAGGTTGGTTTTTCTTACACAGCGATGAGTACTAATAATCCATTGAATGCATTTGGATTTAAGTTGCAACAAAAAAGTATTTCAGCAACAGATTTTAATCCCGATCTTTTAAATCATCCTTCAGGCACACCAGACTTTACAACAAAATTAGAAGTGCAACAACCACTCGTGAATATGGATATGTTGTACATGCGAAAAGCCGCAGATAAACAAACAGAATTATATAAATACAAAACACAGCGCACCAAAGAATATTTAACTTTTGAAGTACAGAAAGCTTATTTGCAATTGCAATTAAGTTACGATGCCGTAAAGGTTTTAGAAGAAGAATTACAAACAATAAAAACAGTTTACACATTTACCGATAATCATTTTCAGCAGGGATTGATTCAAAAGTCGGATTTATTAAATGTGCAGGTACAAGTGGCAACTGTTGAAAGTAATTTATCGAAAGCAAAAAATAATATTCGTAATGCATCAGATTATTTGAGTTTGTTAATGGGACAAACTTCCGGCGTTATTTATAAAGTTGCCGATGCTGATGTAACAGAAAAATCAATAACCGATACTTCAACAAAGATTATTGCAACTCGTGCCGATTTTATGGCAATGCAAAAAGCAATTGAAGCATCTGACCTGATGATAAAATCAAATAAAATGAGTTACCTGCCCAAGTTGAATGCATTTGGTAGTTATCAATTGAATGACAGTCGTATGTTGGGTTTTGGCGAAAATGCCTATTTAGTTGGCGCACAATTTTCCTGGGATATTTTCAAAGGAAATAAAACAAAAAATACGATCACCACACAAACATTAGAACGTAATAAATTAAGCGAACAATTAGCACAACAAAAAGATCAAAGTCAATTAGAATTAAATAAAGCTTACCGCGATCTAGCAGATGCGCAATTTGAAATTAAACAACAGAAAATGGCAATTGAACAAGCAGATGAATCATTGCGCATTCTGCAAAATCGTTATCAACAGGGTTTGGTAAATACAACTGATGTGTTGATGGCAACTACTCAATTATCGCAACAAAAATTTGCATTGGCACAAGCAGTATTTACATTAAATGTCACCAAAGCCTATCTGCAATTATTAACAGCATCATCCAATTAATAACCTATACAAAATACAAATATGACAATCAATTTTAAAAAAATAACACAACTATTTTTCGGCACTGGAATAATATTATTAACTGCCTGTTCTTCTAAAAATAAAAAAGAAGAAAATACTGAAAACACAAGTACAGCAATAGTTGTAACAGTGGCCACGCCATCATCTGATGAACCACAGGATTTAAATGTGAGCGGACAAATTGAAGCAGCACAGTCTGCCAACATCAGCACAAGAGTGATGGGATATATTACAAAACTGAATGTAAAAGTTGGCGATCATGTTAGTAAAGGTCAGTTGCTTGCAACCATCAGCAACGATGATATATTAGCAAAAAGAGCCCAAGCTAATGCAATGATAAATGAAGCAGAAGCTGCTTTAAAAAATGCACAAAAAGATCTTGATCGTTTTACTAATTTATACAAACAACAAAGTGCATCGGCAAAAGAGTTAGATAATGTTACGCTGCAATACAACAGTGCCAAATCCAGAGTAGAAGCTGCTAAGCAAATGCATAACGAAGTAAATGCAATGCTCAGTTATACAAATTTAACTGCACCATTCTCGGGCATAGTTACTCAAAAATTAGTAGATGCTGGAAGCATGGCCAATCCCGGAATGCCGATATTAACTATCGAACAAAGTGGAACTTACCAAGTAAGTGCATCAGTTGCTGAAAATAGTATCAATCAAATTCATCAGGGAGCAGAAGTAACCATAAATATAAAAGCGATCGATAAAACTTTTAAAGGAACAGTTTCACAAATTAACCAGTCATCTCAATTTACCGGTGGACAATACATCATTAAAATAAACATTCCTGATAATCAAAAAAATGGTTTGTATGCAGGCATGTATGCCAATGTTTTCATTCCAATTAAAAAATCGGCTACAATTAAAACAAATGCAGATGCAGTGCTGGTACCCATTTCAAGCATTGAGTATAAAGATCAGTTAACAGGTTTATTTACTATTGGCAGTAATAATGTTGCATTGTTGCGTTGGGTAAGATTAGGAAAAACTTATGGCGATAAAGTTGAAGTGTTGAGTGGTTTAGAAAAAGATGAACAGTTTATTGTTAGTGCCGATGGGAAATTATTTAACGGTGCTGCAGTTAAAATAAAATAATTAACGAATTAATACGATAAAATGAAAAATGGTTTTTCAGGAAATATTGCAAAATCTTTTTTGCAATCGAAATTAACAATACTGTTAATGATTGCATTTTTATTAATTGGTGCATACAGCACTTACTTAATTCCACGAGAAGAAGAACCGCAAATACAAGTACCGATGGCAGATGTTTTTATCGGTTATCCAGGTGCTGAACCAAAAGATGTTGAAACAAAAGTTGCTGCACCATTAGAGAAAATGATTTCAAATGTAAAAGGTGTGGAGTATGTTTATTCAACTTCGATGAAAGGCGGAGCAATGTTGATCGTTCAATTTTATGTGGGTGAAGATGTTGAACGTTCGCTGGTAAAATTATACAGCGAATTGATGAAGAATATGGATAAAATGCCGCAAGGTGTTACACTTCCATTGATAAAAACAAGAGCCATAGATGATGTGCCAGTATTGGGTTTGACGTTGTGGAGTGAAAAATATGATGACTATCGCTTAAAACAAATCGGACAAGAACTCACGAACGAAATAAAAAAGATTAATGATGTTTCGGATATAAATATTTTGGGTGGAAGAAGCAGAGAAGTGAAAGTATTGTTGGATAAAAATAAGATGGCAGAAAATCATGTTGACTTTTTATCCATCAGTAAACAAATTCAGGGAAGTAATGTGCAAATGCAAAGTGGAAACTTATTGCAGAAAGACACGGCATTCTCTGTTGAAACAGGAAATTTTTTAAACACAAGTGATGATGTTGCCAACTTAGTTGTTGGCATTAATCAGCAACAACCTGTTTATCTAAAACAAATTGCCAAAGTTGAAGATGGACCTGAAACGCCTAATCAATATGTGTTGTTTGGATATGGCAAAGCCGATACCGCAAAAGCAAATAATTTTAAATCTAATTATCCTGCTGTTACTTTATCGGTTGGTAAAAAGAAAGGTGCAGATGCGATGAAATTAGCCGAACAGATCTTGGCAAAAGTTGAACATCTTAAAAAAGATTTATTACCCAACGATGTTCAATTAACCGTTAGCAGAAATTATGGTGAAACAGCATCGGATAAAGTATCGGAATTATTATTTCATTTATTTATTTCTATAGTAGTAGTTACATTATTTGTAATGCTGGCAATGGGATGGCGTGGCGGTTTGGTGGTTTTCTTATCAGTACCGGTAACATTTGCATTAACCTTGTTCAGTTACTATGTGATGCACTACACTTTAAATCGTATCACTTTATTTGCATTGGTATTTATTACAGGTATTGTGGTAGATGATTCCATCATCATTGCAGAAAACATGCATCGTCATTTTAAGATGCGAAAGTTGCCACCATTGCAAGCTGCTATTTATGCAATTAATGAAGTAGGTAATCCAACAATTCTTGCAACGTTCACAGTTGTTGCAGCTGTTTTACCAATGGCATTTGTTTCAGGAATGATGGGGCCATATATGAGTCCGATGCCTATTGGTGCTTCGATTGCAATGATGCTATCCTTAGTAGTTGCACTAACATTAACCCCATATCTGGGATATATTTTTCTTCGTGAAAAAGAAAAGAAAGGCATTCATCATGAAGAAACAAAACATAAATCCTTAGAACAAACAGGTATTTATAAAATTTATCGTGCAACTATTCATCCATTATTAGAATCACGTTGGAAACGCTGGACATTCATCATCAGCATCGTTGTTATTTTATTGGGATCATTATCGATGTTTTATACAAAAGCAGTGGCAGTAAAAATGTTGCCCTTCGATAATAAAAATGAATTTCAAGTGGTGATCGATATGCCCGAAGGAACAACATTAGAAAAGACACAAGCTGTTGCGAAAGACATTGCCAACTATGTTTCAAAACAACAAATGGTTGTTAACTATCAAGCTTATATTGGCACATCTGCACCTATTAGTTTTAACGGATTAGTTAGGCATTATGATTTACGCCGTGGTGAAAATGTTGCTGATATTCAGGTGAACTTAGTTGATAAAAAAGATAGAAACATTCAAAGTCATGGTATCGCAAAACAAATGCGTGAACCTATTCAGTTGATTGCAAAAAAATATAACGCTAATGTAAAAATAGTTGAAGTACCACCGGGCCCTCCGGTATTATCAACATTGGTTGCAGAAATTTATGGGCCCGATTATAGCGAACAAATAAAAATTGCCAATCAGGTAAAAACATTATTCAGTAAAACAACCGATGTTGTTGATGCGGATTGGATGGTGGAAGATGATCAGCCCGAATATCATATTGCAGTTGATAAAGAAAAAGCAATGCGTTATGGTGTAGCAACAGCACAAGTTACAGCAACCATCAATGCAGCTTTATCGGGAATGAATGTTGGGAATATTTATCAGCCCGCATCCTTCAATCAAACAATAATCAAGTTGCAATTAAGCGATGCAGATAAAACAAATATTGATGACATACTTGATCTGAAAATTGCAGGCATACAGGGAAATGTTGTTCCTGTTCGTGATGTTGTAACGGTAACAAAACAGATCAAACAAAAAAGTATTTATCGTAAAAATCAAAAAGAAGTGGTGTATGTAGTTGCTGATATGGCAGGTAAATTAGAAAGTCCTTCTTATGCCATTGCACATATTTCAGATAGTTTAAAAACGATACAAGTGCCCAAAGGATTTTCATTAAAAGAAGAATATACACATCAACCCGAAATGGAAGACAATTATAGTTTGAAATGGGATGGCGAATGGCAAATAACTTTTGAAGTGTTCAGAGATCTGGGAATTGCATTTGCAGTTGTTATTTTAATGATCTACATATTAATTGTTGGATGGTTTCAGGACTTTACAGTACCGCTTGTAATGCTTGCTGCCATTCCATTATCGCTCGTTGGAATTATTCTAGGTCATTGGATGTTGCACGCATATTTTACTGCAACATCAATGATCGGGTTCATTGCATTGGCAGGCGTGATGGTGCGAAACTCTGTGCTGCTAATAGATTTCATTAATATTCGGTTAAGAGAAAATGTTCCGTTAAAGCAAGCGATCATCGAAGCAGGAGCAGTTCGTACAACACCAATATTATTAACAGCAGGAGCAGTGGCATTAGGTGCAGTGATTATATTATTCGATCCAATTTTTCAGGGACTTGCCATTTCATTAATGGGTGGAACCATCACATCAACATTCTTAACACTGTTGGTTGTGCCTTTGTTATATTTTAAAATGATGCGCAAAAAATATCCAATCAAAAAATAAAAATTAAGTTATGAAATTTTTTATTGTAACCTGTTTGAAAGAATACAACGATGATGTTTGCAAAATATTTAAAGAAGCAAAAATTAATGTGTTCAGTACCACTGATGTAATTGGAGTTAAAGACAATGATTCAATAAATCTCCTGGAAGAATGGTTTGCCAGTGGCGATGAGAAATTTGATTCGCTGTTTACTTTCAGTTTTACTGCTGATGAAAATGCAGAACATGGAATGGAGTTGATAAAAAAATATAATCAAGAAACAGGAACAAATTTTCCTGTTCGAGCATTTATTGTTCCTGTTGAAAAAGCCAGTTATTAATTAATAAAATAAAAACATGAGGGAAAGAATTGTTCGAGCAGTTGCGGGAACATTGGTACTAACCAGCATTGCACTTGCGCATTTTGTAGATATCAATTGGCTTTGGTTAGGTGTATTTGTGGGAGCCAATTTATTGCAATCATCTTTTACAAAATTTTGTCCTTTAGAAAAGATATTGGATGCATTTGCTGTAAAAAGTAATGATGGAAATTGTTGTTAACACGTAGATAAATGTAATATTAACCACTATTTTATTAATAATTGTAGTGATAAAAAATAATTGTGACATTAATCACAGTGCTTTGTTTTTATAAAAAATAGTTTTATATTTCTTAATTAAATTATTAATTACCAAAACATAACCAAATGAAAAAGAACATGGGTATTTTAGACAGAGCCATTAGAATAATAATTGCTCTTGTTATTGCAGGACTTTATTTTACAAAAACCGAACCTGTTACAGGTACAGTAGGCATTGTATTGTTAGTAGTTGGTGCTGTTTTTCTTTTAACTAGTGTTATTAGTTTTTGTCCTTTATATACAGTTCTTGGAATTAACACATGTAAAAAATAGTTTGCTAAATAAATAGCAAATCCCCCAAACGAAAAAGACCTCTATTCAGTTTCAAACTGTTTGTGAGGTC
>CAILAF010000658.1 GCA_903832075.1 uncultured Chitinophagaceae bacterium | reverse complement strand
GGATGAACTCGGCAAATCATTTAAAGATCTTACTTCAACAAAAGCCAAATAATACTTAATGAATTTGATTGGGATCTTTAAAATAACTAACAAATGAAAAAATATATATTGCTAATGATTTTTGTGATGGTCATCACTAATAATGCTCAAGCACAACAAACATATTTTTCTGAAAAATATGGCAATACATTAAACATTGGTACTGGAATTGGTTATTATGGATATACTACTCATTCTATAGCAATTGTTCATGTTGATTATGAATTTGATATTGTTAAAAATTTTACACTTGCTCCTTTCATTGTATTTTATTCTTATCAGGATAATTACTACCGACAAACAGTTGTACCAATTGGATTAAAAGGCACTTACTATTTTGATCAATTTATTAAAGCCGGTTCAAAATGGGATTTCTATTTAGCAGCTTCGTTAGGATTTGCAGTAAAAAATACTACCTGGAATAATAATTATTTAGGAATAGAAAGTAGCACCATTGGTGCTGCTCCATTGTATCTAAATTTTAGTATAGGCTCAGAATATCATATCAATAAAACGCTTGGTGCATTTTTAGATTTATCAAGTACTGTATCAACAATAGGCATATCTATTCACAAATTATAAAACAAATACTCATGGGAAATTTATTATACGTAATTGCAGTAATCCTTATTATAGGATGGGCTATCGGCTTTATCGGTTATAATGTAGGTGGAATTATTCATATTCTATTAGTGATTGCACTAATCGCAATAATATTACGAGTCATTCAGGGGAAAAAATCAATTTAATCAAATCACAATAAAATTAAAATCATGAAAAAAATCAGAATTTATTTAATGGCGATATGTTTGTCTTTAACATTTAGTCCGGTTCAATTAATTGCAGCATCAACTTTAACAGACTCTACCTTAGCCGTTACAAACTCAATCGAAAAAGCAAAAGCAGAAACTTTACTATTTCGTTTAAATGAAATTAATAAGATGGATAAATCAAATTTAACTTCATTTGAAAAAAAGAATTTAAGAATGGAAGTAAAATCAATAAAACAAGAAATAAGAAGTTCGCATAATGGAATTTATCTTTCCGTAGGTGCGGCAATTATTATTGTATTGTTGTTAATAATCTTATTATAAAATTTTAAATAAAATACGCAAATTTATTCAATAACTATTTTCTATAGCAAGTTGGTTTTGGTTGTAGCCCTGTGAAGACAGGGCTTTTGTTTTAGTAAATGCATATGCTTACAAATCTTTCAGCAAAAAAATCAAACTCATTTCTACTGGCCTTATGCAAACGCTTTTCAAATTGTCAACTTTAAAAGGCAATATTATAGCCGATATTTCCAATAAATGTGCTTGATTTTGAATTATCCGAACCCTCCTTTTTGATGTAGAATGAAAAAAGATCTAATCTTTTATGAACTCATTTTATTAAGTTTTATAGTTCGATTCCTATTGGAGGCTTAGATAAACTACGCAATACTTCATGCTTCTTGTTGCTTAATGATTGTCATTAACTCATCAAAATCAGTCATACCTAATTTCTCAATTAAATCCATATCAGATTTTTCCAATTTAATTAATCCTACTGAATTCTTTTCTGCATGAGTTGAAGTTCTTATGCCAGTAATAACAGTTGATATTTCATGGTAACTTAAAATATAACTAAGTGCTAGTTCTGTTTTTGAAATATTATATTTTTTACAAAGCTCCCAAACTAAAAGAAGGTGTTCATTGCAAGCATCAACTATTTCTTTGGTCAATCTTTTTTTTCTATGATCATTATCAGAAAAACTAATCCCATTATCAAACTTACCGGTTAATAATCCAAATTGCAAAGGCATGCGAGCAATAATACCATAGCCGGCATCAAAAGCTTTTTTTATAACTGATATTGCTTTTTGATTGATGATATTGTATACCAATTGAAATCCTTGACCAACATTATTTTTGATCATATAATCTGATTCAGCAAATGGTTCAAAAGTATTTAATGATAAACCCCAATATTTTATCTTACCACTTTGTTGTAATAACTGCATCGCTTCTATACATTCTCCTTCCTGCAAATGAGATATTCTTGCAGAATGCAATTGATAATAATCAATCGTTTCTCGCTGAAGTCTTACCAAACTTGCTTCACATGCTTTTAAAATATGTGCTTTGGTATAATCAATAGTAAATTGATTTAGCCTTGATACATTTCCGGCCTTTGTGGCAATGATGATATCTTTTCTTTTGCCAATCGTTTTACCAATTAATTCTTCTGAATGACCTAATCCATAAATATCCGCTGTATCAAAAAAGTTAATACCAAGTTCAACTGATTTATAAATGGCATCAATGGATGTTTTATCATCTGCATCTCCCCAACCAATAGCAGTATTACCGACCATCGCACCTCCTCCAATGGCCCATGCACCAAAACCAATTTCACTTACGATTAAATCTGTATTACCAAATTTCCTGTATTTCATATTTGTATTGATTATTAAGACAAACTAAAAGTAATCAAAAATAAATCCAGTAATTTGCTCATTCTTCATTTCATTCATCGCATATCTAAAATAAAAATTTTGCAATGAAAAAAATTATAAGCCTGTTTTTTTTTATTTTATTAATTGCATTCAAATCTGATGAAAATAAGCAATCGTGGATTCGCATCAATCAATTAGGATACACCACCAAAGGAATTAAAGTTTCTGTTTTTTGCAGCAAGGAAAATATTTCAGTTTCAGATTTTGAATTGATAGATGCCTCAACTCAAAAAAAAGTTTATACTAATAATGCAAGTGAAGCATTTGGTGCTTATGGACCTTTCAAACAAACCTATCGTTTGAATTTTTCTGTATTCACTACACCGGGAAAATATTTTATTAAAGCAGGCAATGTTGTATCACCAACTTTTAGAATAGATGATGATGTATATAAAGGAACCGCAGATTTTTGTTTGCAATACATGCGTCAACAGAGAAGCGGCTTTAATCCATTTTTAAAAGATAGTTGTCATACACATGATGGTTATGTTTTGTATGGCGCATCGGCTGGAATTAAAGACAGCACTCATTTTGATGTAACCGGTGGATGGCACGATGCAAGTGATTATTTACAATACAGTTCAACATCTGCTAATGCAACTTATCATTTGCTGATGGCCTACAGAGATTTTCCAACAATTTTTTCAGATGAAAAACAAAGTAATGGCTTGGATGGAAAAAATGGAATAGCAGATGTTTTAGATGAAGCAAAATGGGGATTAGATTGGTTATTAAAAATGCATCCGAAAGAAAATATTTTATTCAATCAATTAGGCGATGATCGTGATCACATGGGCATGCGCATTCCAAAAGAAGATACATATTATGGTAAAGGATTTGAACGTCCGGTTTATTTTATTACAGGCGAACCGCAACAACGCGGCAAGTTCATGAATTACACAACAGGAACAAGTTCTACAGCAGCAAAATTTACAAGTGCATTTGCTTTAGGTTATACAATGTTTAATAAATCAGATAATGCTTATGCAAAATTGCTGAAAGAAAAAGCCTTCTCATCTTATGCGTTTGCAAATAAAAAGAAAGGTGTTACACAAACTGTTTCTGTTGTTTCTCCTTATATCTATGAAGAAGCAGATTGGCAGGATGATATGGGTTTAGCTGCAACACAATTATATGAATTAACGAAAGATAAAAAATTAAAAGATTCAGCATATTCATTTTTAAACGATCCAATGAACCAAAAATGGTTAGGAAAAGATACTGCAAAACATTACCAGTATTATCCATTCATTAATCTTGGTGTAAATGAATTAGCAAAAACTTTAGGTAATTCTAAAGAATCATCAGAATTAATATTGAATTATAAAGATGGCATAAACAATGTTTGGCAAAAAGCAAAACATAATGCGTTCTATCGCGGCATTCCTTTTATCTGGTGCAGTAATAATTTAACAACCGCTTTTGCAATTGAATGTTATTGGTATCGTCAGCTTCAAAAAGATAACAGTTATGCAGAGTTAGAACAAGCTAATATTGATTGGCTATTCGGCTGTAACCCTTGGGGCACAAGCATGGTATATGGTTTACCTTCGTGGGGTGATTCACCAACTGATCCACATTCTGCATTCACACATTTAAAAAATTATCCAATCAATGGTGGATTAGTTGATGGTCCGGTTTATACTTCTATTTATAATAATTTAATTGGAATAAGACTAACACATGAAGATGATTATAAAGATTTTCAGAGTGATATGGCAGTGTATCATGATGATTATGGCGATTACAGTACCAACGAACCAACAATGGATGGAACAGCAAGCTTAATTTATTTATTAGCGGCAAAAGAAGCAGAAAGTAAAAACTTAATTACACAATCAAAACCATTTTTGAAAAATGAAAATATTACAATGAGCCATGGTGCAATTGTTAAAGGCGACAGCACCAAAAAAGAAATTGCATTAGTTTTTACTGCTGATGAATTCGGCGAAGGAATCCCTACCATTATCGAAACATTACAAAAACAAAATGTAAAAGGTTCTTTCTTTTTTACAGGAAGATTTTATAACAATCCTCAAAACGAATCAAACATAAAAAGCTTGTTTAAGAATTTTCATTATTTAGGTCCGCATTCGAACGATCATTTATTGTATTGCGATTGGAATAAACGCGACAGCACTTTAATAAGCCGAAGAACATTTATGCACGATTATAATTTGAATGAACAGGCTATGATGAAATTAAATGTTTATCAACCATGGAATAGATTTTTTATTCCGCCGTATGAATGGTGGAATAATGATGTAGCAAGATGGTGTAATGAAATTGGCATTTCATTATTTAACCTGACACCCGGCTCTGCAACCAATGCAGATTATACTTATCCTGAAATGGGAGCCTCTTATAAAACAAGTGAAGAACTATTGAATCACATAAAAAAATTAGCAAAACAAAAGAATGGTTTAAATGGATATATTTTATTAATTCATGCAGGAACAGATCCGAGAAGAAAAGATAAATTGTATAGCAGATTAAATGAAATGATTGATTATTTAAAAAATGAAGGTTATAAATTAAAAAGAATCGATCAACTACTTAATTGATTATTACCGTTCTCATAACATGCTTTATTTGTCTGCAAAAAAAGGGGGGATAAAGATTAATTATTATGATACTTTTTATGTGTTTAAATATTCGCACCGTGGTTTTTTTGTTTTTCGTAGTTTTCTAAGAGTTCGTTCTTTAAATCTGTAATGGTTTTTCGATAGGCTCCCATTTTTCAAGAAGAGTGTCCAATATTTCATTTATGTTGTCAAAACAATCTGAACTTTTTGTTAGAGCTAAAAATTTGAAATCTGCTTAAAAGTCTTTTGTTATTTTTTAGATAACATCTTAAACCTGTTTTCATATAATAAAGTGTTATTTCCTAAAATAATATTATTAAAGAGAATAACACTTGTAGTGAGGATGGGAATTGAACCCATCACCTCAGGGTTATGAAGATTTTTTGAGAAAAATAAGGCATTGATTTGTAGTTAGTTATATTTTGACAAAACTGAAATCAACCGATTTGACTCGAATTCAGGGGGGTTGTTTTCCTCAAACAGGGGTTTTTACAATGAAAAGTAATTAAAAGAGATGTTATACCTTTAGTCAACCCCCAAAGGATTTATCAAAAATAAACTTATGAAAAATAAAAGATACGTTTTGTCCTGCCTGATTATTCTGTTAACAGGAGTAATTTATTTTGCCGTACAGTCTCTGCAAAAAAATGGCACTCATCGCGCTAACTTTTCTGGCGAATGGAAATCCAAAGAGTCGATAAGTATGGGCGGAAATATTGTTTGCTGCTATTACTCGGGTGACCGTATGCTAGCCAAAACGATGAAAATAGCAGAGCAGGTAAATTTTCTAGCGGTAGAGGTGTCAAGTTCGTTTCCGGGTATAGCTCCTGTTACCAGCCAGGAGAAACTGGTCTTCGACGGTAAAGAAAGCGAAAGCCAAATTAATCATAGCCGGGAATGGGGAAAGAAGTTTACCGTAAAGTTGTCAGATGATGGACAAACTATGACTGTTAACTCAATTGTACACAAGATGGTTCCCACTCCTTACCATGTAAATGTTCAGGAACAAATGCTTGTTTACGTAACAGAGGTTTGGAAGTTGAGTAATGATGGCAAGTCTATTTCTATTCAGACCAATGCAAAATCAAACTTATTCGGCGGCGAGCGTTCCTGGAAGACTTTATTCGATAAATCCAATTAGTATTCAAAGACTTTTTTTGTACAAACCCGACTTGTTCTAGCTAAAAAGCGTCGTGTCAATCGACGCCCGATATCTTTACTTCATTGTTCATAAATAATAAGCGACAACCTTAATCTGCTTTTCTGGGGTAGTAATATTTCGTCAGACCTCCCTAATCAAAATTATAAGGTTACGATTTTCAATAATGTCAGAGGAAAAAATAAATCATAATTAATTATGAACAAAGTTTTCAAATTTTCCTCACGCAAATCTCACGCAGAAACAACAAAGGACCCACGATTTAACGTAAGTCCTTGATTTTCATGTAGCGAGGATGGGAATTGAACCCATCACCTCAGGGTTATGAATCCTGCGCTCTAACCAACTGAGCTACCTCGCCATTTTGGGCTGCAAATATAAAGGAATAAATAAAAGAAGAAATTTTAGTATGCTAAAAGTTTCGTAATGCGGTCTGTTACTTTAGCAACGGTTGGTAACATCGCTGCTTCTAATGCAGTATTGATAGGTACTGCAGGTAAATTCATGGCACCAATCACTTCAACTTTTGCATCTAAGAAGTGATAACAATTATTAGATATACGAAGTGATAATGATTCAGCAAATGAATTGTTTTGCTGTTCTTCACTTAACACAATCACTTTTCCATGTTTAGTAACAGCATTAAAAATTAATTCTTCATCTAATGGATACAATGTTCGTAGATCAACTACTTCAACCTGACCGGCAAATTTTTGTGCTGCATTCTTTGCCCAATGTACGCCCATTCCATATGTAATGATACAAACAGTTTCACCACGTTTTATTTTATTGACATCTGCACTTAATGCAATAGTTCCTTTACCTAAAGGCAATACATAATCTTTTGCAGGTTCAATACTTTTTGCATCATCTGTTCCGGGAACTTTACTCCAATACAATCCTTTATGTTCTAACATCACTACAGGATTAGGATCATGAAATGCAGCTTTCATCAATCCTTTCATATCAGCAGCGTTTGATGGATAAACAACTTTAATACCTTTAATAGTTAATAATGTACTTTCAATACTTGCACTATGATATGGCCCGCCACCACCATACGCACCCACAGGAACACGTAATAACATTTGTACCGGAAATTTTCCGTTACTTAAATAACTTGACTTAGATATCTCGTTTACCAATTGATTAAATGCCGGATAAATATAATCACCGAATTGTACTTCCACAATTGGTTTAATTCCTAATGCACTCATACCAACTGTTGAACCAACAATATAGGCTTCCTGAATAGCTGTATTAAAAACACGTAGATCACCGAACTTTTCTGCAAGCGTTGCTGTTTCTCTGAACACACCGCCTAATCTTCTTCCAACATCTTGCCCGTATACAACTGCTTCAGGATATTGCTCTAATATTTCTTCTATCGCATGTAATGCTGCATCTACCATCATCACTCTTTCTCCGCCTTTGGGAACACGTTGCCCTTTTTCTTCTTTGATAGTAGTTGAAACAAAAATATTTTCTTCAATAGTTCTAATATCAGGCTCAGCAGCAGCTTTAGCTTTTTCAAAACAATCATTCACTTCACGTTGAGCCAATGCTTCTGTTTCATTTATTTCATGTTCATTAAAACCTGCACCTGTTAATGTTAATCGTAATTTAGGAATAGGATCATATAATCCATGTTTTAAGAGATCTTCACGACTGCGATAAAACTCTTTTCGCACAACACTTGTATGATCACCTAATAATGGAACTTTTGCATGAACCAACACAGGTTTTCTTTCATTACGCGCATAGCAAATAGCTAAACTCATTGTTTCAAAACTGCGCATAAAATCGCTACCATCACATTGCATTCGTTTCAATCCTTTAAAACCATCCGCAAATTCAAATGCATTCATTGCCCTTGATTCTTCTGCATTTGCACTTAAACTCCATTGATTATCTTGTACCAAATAAATAATGGGCAATTGTTTTAATACAGCAAATTGTAATGCTTCACTTACCTCACCTTCAGTAATACTTCCATCACCCATTGAACAAACAACGATGGGGTTTTCTCCATCAGCACCTTTCTTCAATAAAGAAAGATTATGTTTTTCTAAGTATTGAATGCCTTGCGCCAAACCAGTTGTAGGTATGGCTTGCATACCTGTTGCACTGCTTTGATGTATGATACCGGGCTTGTCGGCTGATCTGTTATTAGGATGACAATAATAAGAACGACCAGCAGAAAAAGGATCTTCTTTTTTTGCTAATAGTTGCAACATTAATTCTTGCGGCGTAAATCCTGCAGATAACATAATACTGTCATCACGATAATAAGGGCTCACCCAATCGCAGGATAATAATTGTAAACCAGTTGCTATTTGAATGGCTTCATGTCCGCGTGAAGTTGAATATACATACTTACAAACCTCTCGGTTCGCCTCATATGTATCACACATAGCTTTGGCAGTAACCATCAGCTTGTATGCATTCATTAAAACTTCGCGGTTAAGCATTGTTGTTTATTATTTTATTTCCAGTTCAAACATTTTTTCTTTTTCAAAATATCCTTCTAACACATCTCCCACTACACACTCACCAACACCTGCAGGTGTACCGGTATAAACCATATCACCGATGTTTAATGAGAAATAATTAGAGATATGTGAAACAATATGATCGAAAGAAAAAATCATATCCTTGCTATTACCATTTTGAACAATCTTTTTATTATTCAGCAATGAAAAATTGATAGGCTTCTTCAATAAATCATTTGTTATCGGTAACCACTTTCCTATTAATGCAGAATTATCCCATGCTTTTGCTTTCTCCCATGGCAATCCTTTCTTTTTTAATTCTGCTTGAATATCTCTTGCGGTAAAATCTATTCCTAAAGAGATCTTATCATAATATTTGCTGGCAACTTTTTCCGGGATATATCTTCCGTTCTTGGAAATATGTAAAACCAATTCAACCTCGTAGTGAAGCTCATTAGAAAATTCAGGATAATAAAATGGAGTGTGACTTTGTAGTAAAGCACTTTTCGGTTTCATGAATATAACCGGATCCTCAGGAACAGCATTACCTAATTCCTTTGCATGGTCAGCATAATTGCGCCCAATGCAGAAAATTTTCATAGTTGTAGCTTTGAATAGTAATTAAGTAACCTGAACAAGGTTGGCTATGAATAGCCTGTTACGGTTTGGTTAGTTACTTGAATTATATTTCCGCTAATTATAACTGTAAATAAGGCCGATTATTGTGTGAAGGATAGATTATTTACTTCATTCATGGCCTTTTCAATGCCGATAGTGGCAAAAGATTCGATTATTTCAACAGATTTTTCTATTTTTTTTCTTACAACGGGCAATTCTTCATTCCACCATTTTGATAAAACAAATTCGGCTTGCATCCCCTTAGGATAATTATTGCCAATACCAAATCTTAATTTGGGATATTGATCTGTTCCTAAGGTCAATTGAATATCACGCAATCCATTATGCCCTGCATCACTGCCCGATGGTCGTAATCTTAATTTAGACAATGGCAATGCAATATCATCAACAATAGTTAATGAATTTTGTAATTCAATTTTTTCTTTATCCATCCAATACTTAAATGCTTTACCACTTAAATTCATATAAGTAGTGGGTTTAATAAATATAAATATTTTTCCTTTCCATTTTATTTCCGATACATACGCTAATCTTCCTAACTGAAACATACCACCATGCTTAATGGCAAAAGCATCCACTACATCAAATCCAATATTATGACGACTGTGATGATATTCATCTCCTACATTTCCTAATCCTATGATCAAAAACTTATTCATGATTGTAAAAATATTATAATTTCTGTTGGGAATATCATTACAAAAAAAATCCTGTAACAAATGTTACAGGATGATAAATTAAAAAGAATAAACTTATTTCTTCTTGGTATCTTTCTTTGCATCTTTTGCAGGCGCAGCAGCGGCGGCAGGTGCGGCAGCAGGTGCAGCAGCGGCAGGTGTAGCAGCAGCTTCTTCCTGCTTCAATACTCTGGTCAATACAACTGAAGCGATTGGAATACGAGGTGAATTCATCACTTCCATATTTTCTAACTTCACATCTTCCACGCGTAAATTGCCGTTCAATGCTAAATTAGTAACATCCACTTCAATAAATTCCTTTAAATACTTTGGTAAAGTTTTTACTTTTAAAGACTTCATTTTAATGATCAACTTACCTCCGTCTTTAACACCTACAGAAACACCTGTAAAATGTAAAGGAAGATTAGCGATCACTTTTTTATTTTCCACCAGTTCTAACAAATCAACATGAATTAATTCATCAGATACTTTATCAAATTGCAAATCTTTCAAAATGCATTTGTAATCCTTGCCATTAACTTTTACTTCAGCTAATTGAAATTCTGAAGTGTACACTAATGGTCTGAATGATTTCGCAGCGGCAGAGAAATTTACTTCGGCAGCACCCCCGTAAATTACACCTGGCACTTTTTCCTGAGAGCGAAGTTGGCGGGTGGCTTTTTTGCCAATCTCGGTCCTCAGTTGTCCTTCGATTGTAATTGATTTCATTGTATAAAATTTTATTCCGATTTTTTCGGACGGCGAAGGTAGGGAAATGGAAGGTAAGTTCCAAGAATGTTGCAGGCTATGGTTGCAGGTTACAGGTTGCTGGTTTCAGGTAATCATCCTAAAACTTGCTACTTGAAACTTGTAACCTGCAACCTGCTACTGCTTATCTCTTCCTCGTAATTGAGAATGAATGAACAAGCTGGTAATGCTCTTATTTTCGTATGCATTGCGGATAGCAATAGCAAAAAGATCAGCAACAGAAATTACTTTTATTTTAGGCGATTCTTGTTTTAAAGGAATCGTATCACAAATAACCAATTCTTCTAATACACTATTTGCAATGTTTTCATAAGCATTACTGCTTAATACCGGATGTGTACAAAATGCTCTTACACTTACTGCACCTTTTTCTTTTAATAGTTGTGCTGCTTTGGCCAATGTTCCACCGGTATCGCAAATATCATCTACTAAAATAATATCTTTTCCTGCTACATCACCAATCAAAACCATGCTCGCAATTTCATTTGCACGTTTACGATGTTTATCACAGATCACCATATCTGCATTAAAATAACTGGCTATTTCTCTAACTCTGTTGGTGCTTCCCACATCAGGTGCTGCAAAAGTTAGATTCGGTAATTTTAATTGTTCGATATATGGAATGAAGATGGCAGAACTGTCTAAATGATCAACAGGTATTTCAAAGAAGGCTTGAATTTGTGGTGCATGTAAATCCATGGTGATAATTCTGTCTGCACCAGCAGCTTGCAGCAAAGTGGCTACCAGCTTACTTCCTATGGCAACACGTGGTTTATCTTTTCTGTCTTGTCTGGCATAACCATAGTAAGGAATAACTGCAATAATTTTATACGCACTGGCACGTTTGGCTGCATCTATCATCAATAATAATTCCATCAAATTATCTGTAGGTGCATAAGTGCTTTGAATTAAAAAAACATAATCACCACGAATACTTTCTAAAAAAATAGGTTGAAACTCTCCATCACTAAACTTTTGAATATTCACTTTTCCTAAAGGAGCACCAAAACGTTGGGCAATTTTTTCTGCTAATTTTTGTGAGCCTGTTCCTGAAAAAATCTTTACTGATGGATTCATAATTTTGAGGAATTGAAGCGAAGATATAGATTCAAAAAAGAAATTGTAAATTGCAACAGATAAATAATTTCACTTTTTATCCCTACTATTTGCATAACCCTCCGTGATATATAAACATATTATCATGGAAAAACAATCTATCAAGCATTGGGCTTTGGACGACAGGCCAAGGGAAAAACTATTGCTCAAAGGAATTGATACACTTAGCAATTCCGAATTATTAGCCATCTTAATCAATAATGGAACTAAAAACAAATCGGCAGTTGATTTGTCAAAAGATCTATTGAATGCTGTTAACAATGATTTGCAGAAACTGGGAAAATTATCTGTTAAAGAAATTGTTCAACTAAAAATCAAAGGACTGGGCGAAGCAAAAGCCATTGCCATTAATGCTGCATTTGAATTAGGAGCACGAAGAGATGCAAGTGAAAAAAGAAAAACAAAAGTAATAACAAGTAAAGATGTTGCTGCATTTCTGCAATCTCAATTACAATACAAACAACATGAAATATTTGTTGCTGTTTATTTAAATCGTGCCAATAAAATATTGCATCACGAAATTATCAGTGAAGGCGGCATTACCGGCACTATTGCTGATCCAAGAATTGTTTTAAAAAAAGCATTGGAGCAAAGTGCTACATCAATTATTCTTTCGCATAATCATCCAAGCGGTAATTTGAAACCAAGTATGCAAGATGAATTGCTGACCAAAAAAATTAAAGAAGCTGCAAAATATTTTGATATTGAAGTATTGGATCACATCATTGTCAGCGATGAAGGTTATTTTTCTTTTGCTGATGAAGGAATGATGTAATGTGCAGATAAGAAGATGTGAGGATGTGCAGATAAGAAGATGTGCAGATATGCAGATTAAAAAATGTGCAAATGAAAAAACATTTCGTCATTCT
>CAILAF010000657.1 GCA_903832075.1 uncultured Chitinophagaceae bacterium | reverse complement strand
GGCAACAAAAAGATTAGAAGTTTTAAAGACTTATAAAATTTATATCGGCGGACAATTTCCAAGAACAGAAAGTGGAAGATATTATTCGCCTAAAAATAAAAATGGACAATCATTGGCAAATGTTTGTTTGAGTTCACGCAAAGATTTTCGCGATGCTGTAGTTGCGGCACGGAATGCAATTGGCGGATGGAGTTCAAGAGCAGCTTTCAATCGTTCACAAATTTTATATCGCATTGCAGAAATGCTTGAGGGAAGAAGAGCACAATTTGTTGATGAATTAATTAAACAAGATGCATCGGCTAAAGATGCAGAACAAGAAATTAATTTATCAATCGACCGATTAATTTATTATGCAGGTTGGTGCGATAAGTATCAGCAAGTATTTAGTTCGGTAAATCCCGTTGCATCTTCTCATTTTAATTTTTCTGTTCCTGAACCAACAGGTGTTGTTGCAATTATTGCTCCTCAAAATTCTTCTTTAATTGGATTAGTTTCAGTAATTGCTCCGGTTATTGCCGGCGGAAACACTTGTGTGGTGCTGGCTTCGGAAGATAAGCCTTTATGTGCTGTAACTTTTGCAGAAGTAATTAATTCATCCGATGTTCCAGGCGGTGTTGTAAATATTTTAACAGGTAAACCATCAGAGTTAATAAAATATTTTGCAGATCACATGGATGTGAATGCAATTGTTTATTGTGAAAAAGAGGAAGTGAATAAAAAAATTATTCAGGAAAAATCTTCTTTAAATGTTAAGCGTGTTTTATTTTACAATAATGAGAATTGGAAAGATGAGGATAAAAGTCAATCACCTTATTTCATAATTGATACACAGGAAATAAAAACTACTTGGCATCCGATTGAAACGGTTGCAGGTGGCAAAGCGGGATATTAATTAGCATGAATTATAAATGTTGAATGATGAATGTAAGAAGGCTTTTATTTTTTTTTATTCTACTTTTTTTTGTAAAATTTTCTTTTGCAAAGGATACCATCATTGTTAATAAAGATCCGCGTATTGATGTTTTATCGCAAAAGCAAGCACAGATTAATAAGCGTTCGTTGATGATGACCAGTAGCGGGCAATACAAAGGATACCGAGTTCAAATTGTAAGTACCACCAGCAGAGATGATGCATTTAGAATAAAAGCTGATTTATTAGTAAAATTTCCTGATGAAAAAAGTTATGTTGTATTTCAATCGCCTTATTTTAAAGTGCGTATCGGTAATTTTTTAAAGAAAGATGATGCAGAAAAATTCAGGAAACAATATGCAAAACTATTGCCGCAAGGAGTTTATATTGTTGAGGATGCAATTGATTATACACCAACTGAAGAAGAATTGAATCAATAAAATTATGGTTAAAGAAAAAATAAAATCATTAGCGAAAAAATATTCCTACGAATTTATTCAAGTGCGTCATCATTTGCATGCGCATCCGGAATTAAGTTATCAAGAATTTGAAACATCCAAATTTGTTCAATCAAAACTAAAAGAATTTGGAATTGAATTTGAAATAAAAGCAACAACCGGCGTTATTGGAATCATCAAAGGAAAAAATCCTGAAAGTAGAATTATTGCATTGCGTGCAGACATGGATGCATTGCCAATTCATGAAGAAAATAATGTTACGTATAAATCGCAAAATGCAGGTGTAATGCATGCTTGCGGTCATGATGTGCATACCACTTGTTTATTAGGTGC
>CAILAF010000656.1 GCA_903832075.1 uncultured Chitinophagaceae bacterium | reverse complement strand
TATTTTATTACCAATTTATCCGGCAAGAGAATTGCCGATTAATGGGGTAACCAGTGAAATGATTTTAAATAATATGATAATTAAAAATAAAAAAATATTAAGTAAAGAAGAATTAAAAGAATTTATCAATAATAAAAAACCGGAATTAGTTGTTATGGCCGGCGCCGGAGATATTGATGCATTGGTACAACCAATAAAAGAATTATTGCAAGATTTGATATGAAGAATATTAATTGGAAAAAAAGAATTGTGCAGACTTTATGGCTGCTAGCAGGAGTGGGAACTATCGTACTCTTTGGTGCAGCTATGGAAAAAAAGAATAGCAAAACATGTAATGATGTAAAAATCGAAATTGCAAATCAGGATGAGCAAATGTTTATTGATGAAAAAGATGTAATGGATATTATCAATCTAAATGGTCAAGTTACTCAAAAAAAATATTTCATCTGTTAAACTTAGAATTTTAGAAACTGCATTGGAAAAAAATCCTTGGGTAAAGAATGCAGAAATGTTTTTTGATAATAATCAAGTATTGCACGTAGAGATAGAAGAACGCAAACCAATTGCAAGAGTTTTTTCATCAGGCGGTAATTCTTTTTATGTTGATAGTAATGGATTTCGTTTGCCATTAAGTGAGAAGCTAAGTGCCAGAGTGCCTGTATTTACTAGCTTTCCGAGCGATAAAACTATTTTATCAGAACCTGATAGTTTAATGTTACTGCAAATTGTACAGCTTGGAAAATTTATTGCAGCTGATAGTTTTTGGATGGCACAAATTGCACAAATTGATATTACCCCAAAGGCAACATTTGAAATTATTCCAACGATTGGTGATCAAACCATTTCTATTGGAAATGCAGATGATTTGGAAAATAAGTTCAATCGTTTGTATACTTTTTATAAGCAAGCATGGCTCCAAAATGGTATGAATGCTTATGAAAAATTAGATGTTCAATTCGATAATCAGGTTGTGGCAATTAGAAAAGGTGCATCAAAAGCATGGATGGATTCAGCAAAATCAAAACAAGTAATGAATGATTTGCTTAAAACAAATTTAGCAAAGGACAGTGCAGTTGTTGCTGCAAAGGATTCAGCAAAAACTATAAAGCCAATAATAAATAATAATGTTATCGGTTCAAAACAAAATAAAGTTTCAAATAAGTCGTTATCAAATGGTCAAGTTGGGCAAAGTGTGAAAACAAATAAGCCTTTGGTGAAAAAAGTAATACCAAAAGCCGTGATGAAAAAAGTCCAATAGCAATTGTAGAAACAGAACGAATTTGAAATTAATATAGAAGTTAAAGTCCCGATTTTAGAATCCGAAACCTAAGTAAACATAATTAAAACGTATCTGTATGAGTCAAAATGAGGCACCCATAATTGTTGGCCTTGACATTGGAACTACAAAGATTGCTGCTATTGCCGGCAGAAAAAATGAACATGGTAAATTAGAAATCCTAGGCTTTGGGCTTGCCAAAAGTAATGGAGTTCAACATGGTCAAGTGTTGAACATTGATCAAACCATTAAAGCAATTCAACAAGCATTACAAAATTGTTTAGAAAGTAATCCTGAATTAGAGATTAGTGAAGTGTATGTTGGTATTGCAGGACATCATATTAAGAGTTTACAAACTCGGGGAGATATGGTGCGTCAGGATTCTGAAGATGAAATTAAACGTTGGGAGATTGATCAGTTAGTAGAAAATCAACGTAAAACATTTATTCCTGCGGGCGATCAAATCATTGATGTTATTCCACAAGATTTTCATGTTGATAATATTCAAAACATTAAAGATCCGGTTGGATATAATGGTGTAAAAGTTGGTGCTAATTTTCATATTATCACAGGTGATAGAAATGCAATTCGAAATATTAATCGTGCAGTTGATAGAAGTGGATTAAGTACAAAAGATTTAGTGTTACAACCATTGGCATCAGCTTCTGCAGTGATGAGTGAAATTGATATGGAAGCAGGTGTTGCTATTTTAGATATTGGTGGCGGTACATCTGATCTTGCTGTTTTTTATGAAGGAATTTTAAAACATACTGCGGTTATTCCTTTTGGCGGTGAAAATATTACTAATGATATAAAATTAGGATTAGGAGTTTTGAAACAACAGGCCGAAGCAATGAAAGTTCAATTCGGTAGTGCATTGGCAGATGAAGCAAAAGCAAATGCTTATATAACTATTCCTGGATTAAAAGGAATGCCTGCAAAAGAAATCAGTGTAAAAAATTTAGCGCAAATCATTCAGGCAAGAATGGGAGAGATTTTAGATTTTGTTTCTTATCATCTTAAACAGGTTGGATTAGATAATCGTTCATTGAATGGTGGAGTAATCCTTACCGGTGGCGGGTCTCAGCTAAAACATTTAATTCAGTTAACTGAATATATCACAGGATTAAATGCGCGTATTGGTTTACCAAATGAACATTTAGCACCCAATCATATTGAAGAATTAAAGAAGCCAATGTATTCAACTTGTATTGGTTTGATATTGAAAGGTTATAGTGATTACGAACATAAATACAAAGAGTTCACAGAGAAATTTAAGAAAGTTGAAGTGCCTAAGAATTTAAAATTAGATGAAGAAGAAACTAAAACAGTTGTTGCTAAATCTGTGAATGTAAAAGATAGAGCAGACAAATTGAAATTCTGGGATAAGTTCAAAAATAATTTGATTGACTTATTCAAAGAAGAAGAAGATCATGTAATAAAGTGATGAGTTAAGAATTATGAATTATGAATGAAAATTCATAACTCTTAATTTATAATTCAAAATTTAAAATAATAAATCCAATCCCTTTAGAAGACCAAGTTTAATTTACTTACTAACCGTTAAAAACGTAACTATGATTCACTTCGATCTGCCGAAGCAAAAATCATCCATCATCAAAGTATTTGGTGTTGGAGGTGGTGGAAGCAACGCTGTTAACTTCATGCATTCTCAAAGTATTGAAGGTGTTGACTTCGTTGTTTGTAATACCGATTCAAAAGCAATTGAACAAAGTAAAGTTCCAAACAAAATTCAACTCGGACCACATCTAACACAAGGCTTAGGTGCTGGTGCAAATCCTGAAGTTGGTAAAAAAGCAACAGAAGAATCTCTGCAAGAAATTAAAAGCATTTTAGAAGTTAATACTAAAATGGCTTTCATTACTGCAGGTATGGGTGGTGGAACCGGAACAGGTGGAGCACCAATAGTAGCGCAGGCTTGCAAAGAATTAGGAATTCTTACAGTTGGTATTGTAACTACTCCTTTTGCTTTTGAAGGACCTCGTCGAATGCAACAATCTGAAGAAGGTATTAAAGCATTAAGGCCTTATGTTGATACATTATTAGTTATTAGTAATGATAAGTTACGCATGCAATATGGTAACTTGAAAATGAAAGAAGCTTTTAGCAAAGCAGATAATGTTTTAGCAACTGCAGCAAAATGTATCACCGATATTATTAATAGTCGTGGTCATATCATTGTTGACTTTGCAGATGTATGTACTGTAATGAAAAACGGTGGTGTTGCAATTCTTGGCAAAGCAGAAGTGGATGGTGATAACAGAGCATTGCGTGCTATTGAAGAAGCATTGAATTCTCCTTTATTAAATGATAATGAAATTAAAGGTGCTAAATGGATATTGATAAACATCAACAGCGCAGAAGGTGATAATGAATGTACAATGGATGAAGTTGAAGTGATTAATAACTATTTACGTATGCAAGCCGGCGAACACAGCGATGTGATTGTTGGTATGGGCTATGATAATTCGTTGGATAAAAAAATTGGTATTACTTTAATAGCAACCGGATTTGAATCTAAAGATCCATTTACTAAACCAGTTGCAATAAAAAAACCTGAACCAAAGCTTGAAAAAATTGTAATGACTTTAGGTTTGCCTGGGGAAGAAAAAAAATTAGAAGAACAACCTCAAATGTTATTACAACAGGCATTACCATTTGAAGATAAGGATCCTTTTGCACCAAGATTGCAAGAAGTTATTGAAGAGGAAAAAGGTTTTGAAAGCTATTACATTCCTGATATTCCAACAATAGTTGATGATTTGCGCGAACAAATGTTGGATGCTAAAGAAACTGAAATATTGCATTTTGAATTAAGCACAGAATTAACACAAGAAATTGAAGTGCCAACTTTAATGCAGTATGAAGAAGAAGTAAGTATTCCAACGCTTCCTGCAATTGTTGATGAACAGGAAATGCGCATCATAGAAAAAGAAGTTGAATTCGAAGAAGAAAAAGAAATCGAAATAGAGAAAGAGGAAGAAGAATCTTTTGTATTTGCTCAAACTTCTTTTTTATCAAAGCCATTTAATATTTATGCAACGCCTGAAACTCAACAGCAGCAAGTTGTTGAAGAGACACAGGAAATTGTAGAAGAAGTACCAGTAATTGAATCACCGATAATTGAAGAACCGGTAACTGAATTCAACATTACTGAAAAACAAGTTGTTGAAGAAGAAGCAATTCAGTTTGAAGTAAAAGAGAAAGAAGAAGAATTAACTCCTCAGCCTCAAATGCAAGCTGAAGATGTAATTTGTTATGATGAAACAGAAGAACAAAGAAAAAGAGCCGCAGAGCGAATTCAAAAATTGCGCAATCTTTCTTTCAACATGAATTCATCTGATCCAAATACTGAGTTTGACAGTGTGCCTGCATACATTCGTCGTAATATGGAATTATTCGGTAACACTTTAACTTCTGTAGAAAATTTTTATAGTAAATACACAGTTGGGAAAGATGAAAATAACAACACACATATTTCTACCATCAATACTTTTTTAGATGGAAAGAAACCTGATTAATATTATTTATTGTTATTAATTGTGAGCATATCCCTTCAATGAAAATTGAAGGGATTTTTTTATTCTTTTGTTTTTATTTAAAATGCTTATTTACTTTTGTTCTCATGTCAAAACCTGTTATTTGTATCGGAGCTGCATTAGTTGATGAATTATACAGCGCATCAAAACCTATGTTATTAGCAACGACCAATGATGCAACTGTTCATCGCAGTGCCGGAGGTGTAAGCAGAAACATTGCACATCAATTAGCATTACTAAGTGTGCCTGTTCAATTAATCAGTGTTTTCGGCAATGATGGTGAAGGGGATTGGTTAAAAGCAATTTGTAGTTATACCGGAATAAAATTAGATGCATCAATAACCAATCATTCATTAACAGGAAGATATACCGGCATTCTAAATTCAGATGGTTCATTATTCACTGCGCTAATAACCAATGCAGCACTGCATTTGATAACACCCGAGCATTTAGAATGTAATGCCGAGTTATTATTAACTGCATCGCATATTATTGCCGATGCAAATATTAGTCCTGAAGCAGTGATGTGGTTGGCAAATTTTTCGCATAAAAATAATATTCCATTTATTATTGAACCGGTTTCTGTTCCACCTGCACAAAAATTATCTTCTTTAAATTTTAAAGGAGTGTTCATGGTAACGCCAAATGAAGATGAGTTGCCTGCTTTATGCAATGGTAATAATTCTATCATGCAAATTCAGGCGCAAGAATTATTAGATCGTGGTGTTGAAAAAGTTTGGTTGCATAAAGGTGCTGAAGGTTCGGTTTTATTTACAAATGGCAAGGCAATTACTTTACATGCTCCGGAAATTTCATTTGTAAAAGATTGTACAGGTGCAGGTGATGGTTCGTTATCAGGTTTTATCATGGCAAAATATTTAGGTAAAAGTGATGAAGAAAGTTTAAAGATTGCACAT
>CAILAF010000655.1 GCA_903832075.1 uncultured Chitinophagaceae bacterium | reverse complement strand
ACCCAACGATGCATAATCTTTTTTCAATAACATTTTATCATAAAACTCAAACGGAGGCAAATGATATGTTTGCATTTGCTGAATGCCGAAATACAGCAGTATCGCTTGTTTCACCCATTCGTTTACTAGCCAGCCATTATCTGTTGGAGATGCGGTTCTTAATCTTCCTTTATCTACTTCTTCAATAACGGCACGTACGGCATCACTATATTTTTTATCTTTCAATAATTCACGATTGCCCCATGCTTCTAATATTAATTGTTGTAATTCCATCATTCAAAATTTTTGCAAACATAATGTTTGAAATGCAAATAGTAGAATGTGCAAATTTGAAGATGTACAGATGTGCAAATATTTTATGTTTTGAGCTTTAGTTTTTCATGGCATCGTTCTTTGTGTCACTCACTTCAACTATTTTTACAATGATGATCAGTTTCGAAAACGATATTAATAACTGTTTACGTGTTTTACAAAACGGTGGTATTATTTTATATCCCACCGATACTATTTGGGGTATTGGTTGCGATGCTACCAATGCAGCGGCAGTTGAAAAAATCATTCAATTAAAAAATCGTCCTGCACAAAAAAGTTTTGTCGTATTAGTTGCATCCGCAAGCGAAATAATGGAACATGTTGCTGAATTAGATTTGCGTGTTTTCGATCATCTTCATCAAACAACAAAACCAACTACGGTTATTTATAAAAATGCCATTGGTTTAGCGAATAATGTTATTGCTAAAAATGGTTCTGTTGCTATTAGAATTTGCAATGATGAATTTTGCAAACAATTAATTAAAAATTTTGGTAAACCAATTGTTAGCACATCTGCAAACATAGGCGGAGAGACGGCTCCGGCTAATTTCAAAGAAATTTCCGGAACAATTATTTCGCAAGTTGATTATGTGGTTCAACACAAACAAGACGAAAATGTTTCTGCTAATCCCTCTTCCATTATTGAATGGAATAATGGAGTTGTAAAAGTAATTCGTCAATAGGTATCAATTTTTCTGCAAAACCTTATTCTTTGTTGCAAACAAGAAGATGTTGTTGTACCTTCTCTTTCGAAAATTTTTTTTATGAAAAGGGCGATATTGGAAACTACTTCCGGGAAAATAAAATCATTTATTAAGATTGCTAATAATGGGTTAGATAAACACTTTTGGCAATCTGGTTTTGATTCTGCTGAAGTAAAAAGAAAATCATTAAAACAGTTTCAACACAAACCTAACAAGCTAATGGAGTTCGATTGGGAGAATTTTAGTAATGAATTAGAATTCGAATAATTCATAGCGGTTGTAGTAGATTTGCGTATGCAAAAAGTTTTGGTTATTCAAACTGCTTTTATTGGTGATGCAGTTTTAGCAACAGGTATTATCGAAAAATTACATCAGCATTTTCCTGAATCGAAGATTGATTATTTAATTAGAAAAGGAAATGAATCATTATTTACTGCGCATCCTTTCTTACATAAAATATTGATTTGGGATAAAAAGAAAAATAAGTATTTGCATTTGTTTCAATTGTTAAACAGTATTCGAAAAAATAAATATGATCTGGTAATTAATGTTCAACGGTTTGCTGCAACCGGCTTTCTGACTGCATTTTCAGGCGCCAAACAAAAAATTGGATTTGATAAAAACCCCTTCAGTTTTTTATTTACAAAAAAAATAGAACATGTTTTCAGTAATGAAAATCCACCATTGCATGAAATTGAACGTAATCATTTATTGATAAAATCATTTACTGATTCAGTTGCTGCAAAACCAAAATTATATCCAACTGAAAATGATTTTTCAGCAGTTTTAAAATTTAAAAAAGGAAAATATATTTGTGTGGCACCTGCATCGGTTTGGTTTACCAAACAATTTCCTGCTAATAAATGGATTTCTTTTATTCATGATACGCCTGATAATGTTTTTGTTTATTTATTAAGCGCACCAAATGATTTTGAATTATGCGAAGAAATTAAATCACAATGTTCGCATTTGAATATTATTAATCTTGCAGGTAATTTAAGTTTTTTGCAATCGGCTGCTTTAATGAAAGATGCCATGATGAATTTTGTGAATGATTCTGCGCCAATGCATTTTGCATCAGCGGTTAATGCGCCTGTTACAGCTGTTTATTGCAGCACTTTGCCCTCTTTTGGTTATGGTCCGTTAAGTGATAAAAGTTTTATTGTTGAAGTAAAAGAAAAATTAGAGTGTCGTCCTTGTGGGTTGCATGGAAAAAAAGAATGCCCGCTTCATCATTTTGATTGTGCCAATAAAATTACGAATGAACAATTACTGCTGTCAATGCAGAATGGTCAATAGTCAATCGTCCATAGTCTATTACTTATATTTGCAACTTCATGCACATTAAGTTAAACGATAAAGAACAATTCATTTTAAAAAAAATTTCAAATGCATCTGAAACATTGAATGTTAAAGCATTTGTGATTGGCGGTTTTGTGCGTGATAAAATTATTGGGCGGGCAACAAAAGATGCAGATATTGTTTGTTTAGGTGACGGTATTGAATTAGCCAATGAAGTTGCAAAATTATTTTCTCCAAAACCCAACGTTAGTTTTTTTAAAAATTTTGGAACAGCACAAATAAAAATTGATGAGTTTGAAATCGAATTTGTTGGCGCCAGAAGAGAGAGTTATGATTTTAATAGTCGTAAACCTGTAGTTGAATCAGGTAGTTTGGAAGATGATCAAAACAGAAGAGATTTTACTATCAATGCATTAGCAATTAGTTTAAATAAAAATGATTATGGAACATTGATTGATCCATTTAATGGAATCAATGATATCGAAAAAAAAATCATTCAAACACCATTACCGCCTTTACAAACTTTTAGCGATGATCCGCTGAGAATGATGCGTGCCATACGTTTCGCGGCACAATTAAATTTTGTTATTGCTGAGGAAACATTTGAGGCAATAATAAAAGATGCGGAAAGAATTAAAATTGTTTCGCAAGAAAGAATAACGGATGAGTTGAATAAAATTATGCTTTCATCAAAACCAAGTATTGGTTGGGATTTATTAAGTAAAAGCGGATTATTGAAAATTATTTTTCCGCAGATGATGGCTTTGCATGGCGCAGAATATGTGGATGGTAAAGGACATAAAGATAATTTTTATCACACTTTAGAAGTGTTAGATAATATTTGTGAACAGAGTAATGATCTTTGGTTGCGTTGGGCCGCATTATTGCACGACATCGCAAAACCAATTACTAAAAAATTTGAAGAAGGGCATGGGTGGACATTTCACGGGCATGAAGTTGTTGGTGCAAGAATGGTTCCTAAAATTTTTGCTAAATTGAAATTGCCATTGAATGAAAAAATGAAATACGTGCAAAAGCTTGTGGGACTTCATTTGCGGCCGATTAGTGTTACGAAAGAAAATATTACCGACAGTGCCATCAGAAGATTATTGTTTGATGCAGGGAATGATATTGATGATTTAATGACTTTATGCAAATCGGATATAACCAGTAAAAATAAATTGAAAGTAAAACGTTACTTACAAAATTTTGAATTGGTTCAACAAAGATTAGAGCAAGTTGAAGAGAATGATAAAATAAGGAATTGGCAACCGCCAATTACCGGTGAAATCATTATGGAAACATTTGGGTTAACGCCAAGTAAAAATGTGGGCATTATTAAAGATGCTATTCGTGAAGCTATTTTAGATGGCATAATTCCAAATTCTTATGACGCTGCGCATGATTTTATGTTGCATAAAGCAGCCGAATTGAATTTATATCCGGTTTAAATTGTTTTTCGTTTCTTTGATAATAAGCTAATTGTTGCGTAAAGAACAGAAAGTTGAAGTGAGTGACACAACAGTTGATGAATAGAATTACTAAAGCTGGGTACAAAAAAATAAAATCGTAAATCATACATCTTAAATTGTAAATAATTATATGGCTATTTTAAAATTTAGAATTTATTTGGAAGAAGATGATGCAGTGTATAGAGATATTGTAATTAAGCATACACAAAGTTTTGAAGAGTTGCATTATGCGATTTTAAAATCGTATGAGTTTGATAATAAACATCAGGCAACTTTTTTTAGAAGCAATGATAATTGGCAACGTGGCAGAGAAATAAGTTTTGAAAAGTATGATAAAACTTATGTTGTACCGCCATTGATAATGTCTGAAACATTGATTGGGAGCGAGATTCGCGATACCAATCAAAAATTTGTTTACTTATATGATTTTGAAAAAAATTGGAATTTTTTGGTTGAATTGATTAATGTAAGTAAAGAAGAAAATCCAAAAATAAGTTATCCTTCTCTTACAAGAACTGAAGGAATTGGTCCACAACAATATGGAACAAAAAGTTTATTAGGAAATAAGTTTACTGATATTGAAGAGAAATATGATTTAGCAGAAGCTGCTGAAGGTTTTGGAAAAGAAGGGGGAGAAGATGATGAAAAAGAAACTGAAGATGCTGAAGAAAGTTTTGGAGAAGAAGGAACTGAAGAAGATTTCTAAATTTCAAATTTCAAATTGCAGATTTCAAATTCAAAACAACATACCGTTTTTATTATTGTTGGTCCAACTGCCGTTGGTAAAACTTCTTTTGCAATAAAGCTTGCACAACAATTAAATACAAAAATTATTTCGGCTGATTCGCGTCAATGTTATAAAGAATTAAATATTGGTGTTGCAAAACCAAATGATGATGAATTAAAAAAAGTACATCATTATTTTATTAATTCGCATAGTATTGAGGAAGATGTAAATGCAGGAAGCTTTGAGCAGTATGCATTGCAAGCCGTTGAAGAAATTTTTAAAACGCAATCAAATGCAGTGATGGTTGGTGGTACAGGGTTATATATCAAATCTTTTTGTGAAGGAATGGATGATATTCCAAATGTTCCGGAAAAAATAAGAAATGAAATAATTCAACTATACAAAACACATGGATTGAGTTGGTTGCAGCAAGAGATTGAAAAAAAAGATTTTGCTTTTTGGAAAATTGCTGAGCAACAAAATCCTCAACGATTAATGCGTGCATTGGAAATTGTTAAAGCAACTGGAAAATCAATTTTAGATTTCAGACAAAATAAGAAAGCAGAAAGAGATTTTAATATTGTTAAGATAGGATTGAACTTGACAAAAGAAGAATTATATCGAAATATAAATACTCGTGTTGACGCAATGATAAATGATGGTTTGTTAGATGAAGTGCAATCACTCAATCAATATCGGCGCTTGAATGCCTTGCAAACAGTGGGTTACAATGAATTGTTTAATTATATGGATGGCAATTGTTCTTTCGATAAAGCGATAGAAAACATCAAAATAAATACGCGGCATTATGCAAAACGGCAATTGACTTGGTTTAAAAAAGATCAAACCATTCATTGGTTTAGCGCTACAAAAATTTCTCTTGAAGAAGTTTTGAAAATTAAAATTTAAATCCAAAAGTTATTATTAATCCGTTTATGTTGCCTGATTGTGTTGCATAAGTATTTGGAACATCGTTTAAGCGATAAGGAAAGTTTACATCTTTTACAAAAGTGGCAGAATAAGTAATATCAATAAAAAATCCATAATTACGATAACCAATACCGGCGGCAGTTACAAAGCGATCTGCTTTTAAATTGTTATCTGCATAAGGACTTCCATAATAAGCAGCACCTAAACGAAACATCCACGGATCAAATTTTAATTCTCCTCCTAATTTTAAATTAACATTGCCTTTATAATAATCTTTTATTTCACCATTCACCATTGAATAATAATTCTGCATAGCAGAACTATTATTATTTCCGGTGGTAGAAAATCTTGCGCCACGATAATTTACATATTCAATATCTGCACTTACAAATGCTCTTTGTTTTTTTGTGTTAGCAACTTCTCTAAAAACATAACTGGCACTTGCAATGGCTCTCCACGGTGTAAGAATATTGTATTCTCTTGTGCCCGGATTGCCGCTGTTTAGTTCATCACTGGTTACTGTTCTTAAACCTGCATAAGCTTCTGTATTTGCAGTGATGGATGCTCTTATTTCATCTTTAAAAGAAATCCATTGCGGTGAATGAAAAGCAAAACCAATTCTCCAAAAATCTTTGGGCTTATAAATCATTCCCAATTTTAGTCCAACACCAACGCCTGTTGATTTTAAACTTTCGGTATAATTGAAGTAAGCAAAATTATTATTTGGATTATTTGTTGCATCTTTTTCAGAATAAAAAAAATCTCTTTGGTAACTAATTACAGGAATCGTTACGGTTCCCCCAACATATAATTTATCTTCCATGTTGCCTGCCAATGATAATGCAATTTCCTGATAACCACCGGTTGTATTGGCATCATAAGATTGCATTACGCCGGCTGTTGGATTTGCTGGGGAAGCAAGTAGCACAAGGCTTTTATAACCTAATTGACCATTAACAATTGTTGTATCAATTAAAAAAGTTC
Source organism: uncultured Chitinophagaceae bacterium (assembly GCA_903832075.1). Taxonomy (GTDB): domain Bacteria; phylum Bacteroidota; class Bacteroidia; order Chitinophagales; family Chitinophagaceae; genus CAILAF01. Next base: position 6,413 of record CAILAF010000655.1, on the reverse strand, counting down.
TGAACGCTAATGATGAACCAAAAATATAATTACTTAATGCAGAATTTGTGTCGGCTCTGTCTCTTGCTAATTCTTCTAAATATTGTTCAGTGAAAGAAGTGTTGTTGTTTGATCCGGTATATTGAATATGATTATTATAATTTGCTAATTGAGAAACAGAAATTGCAAATGCACTGCTTGTCCATTTTTTTTGATTATTTCCTGATGAACCAAAAATGATTCCTATTGGTCCGTTTGAAAAAATATTTTTATTGGATGAAGTATCTGTTCCGCGATAACTTAATTTATTATTGTTTGAAAAAAATCCTGGCGTTAAAACAATTTCTCTTGTTTTATATAAACCCAATCCTGCAGGATTAACATTTGCAGCACTGATATCCCCACCCAAAGAACCCATCACACCACCAACTGCCATCATTCTTGCGGAACCATTTTGTGTAAACCATGCAGTGCGCAATGCATCATCCGGTGATTGTGCATTTGCTATAAAGCTTATTATCAAACAAAAAGAAAATAAATATTTTTTCATAAAATGAATTGGAACGAATAAGTAATGCGAATTTGTTTAAATAAAATTCTTTTTATTCATTTATAATTTTATTTAATGACCTCCTCTGCCACCTCTTCCGCCAGAGCTACTGCTGCCACTGCTTGTTGCACCACCACTATTTCCGCCGGCAGTTCCTGAACTTGTTGAAGGATATGATGAAACTCTAACAGGATTACTCCATCCACTATTATTTGAATTAGCAGGCGTGAATGTTTTGCGAACTAATTGACTGAACGAATTGTTTGGATTATTACCGCCTTTTAAATTAAAAATATTATTGCTATTGTTGTAGGTTCTGTTTTTATAGGCAGTAATATTAGAACCTGCAGTGGTTCCATTTATTTTAAGAGACGGATTTTTGTACGATGCGTAAATAGGTGAGTACCCTCCAATACAAACATTCCAAGATGGATAATAATCGCTAAAATAATTAAAGCCACATCCGCAATTATAATAGCTGCTTGAATACATTGGACTATAAAATCTTGGATCATACCAGTAACTATAATCATCAATGGTATTCCATAAATAATAATTCTGCACTTTCATCCATAAAAATTGATTATCACTGTTGGTCAAATCATTTTCAAATTGTTTTTGTTCCTTGCTAACTGTTTCTTTTCCTGAAGAAGGAGAATAATATAAATCGTCAGGTGTTTGTGTAGATCTATTAGCTGTAACGCATCCCGTAAATAAGGCTACAATAATAAATGCAGGTAAAATTATATTTTTCATGCGGCAGGTTTAGTAGTTACTTAATGTGAAGTTACATACATTTGCGATGCTTTGGTATTACAAGTATTAACACAAATTGTTTGCCAAAAAAATAATAAATCAGAATTTCATTAAAGTATGGGAAAAGAGCTTACATCAAGAACAGAAGATTATTCTCAGTGGTATAACGACCTTGTTATTAAAGGTGCTTTAGCCGATTACAGTGCTGTTCGCGGGTGCATGATTATTAAACCTTACGGCTATGCGTTATGGGAAAATATGCGTGATGCATTAGATAAAATGTTTAAAGATACAGGTCATGTTAATGCATACTTTCCATTATTTGTTCCTAAAAGTTTATTTGAAGCAGAAGAAAAAAATGCAGAAGGGTTTGCAAAAGAATGCGCAGTTGTTACACATTATCGTTTAAAAAGTGATCCCGATAATAAAGGAAAATTAATTGTTGATCCCGAAGCAAAGTTGGAAGAAGAATTGGTTGTTCGTCCAACGAGCGAAGCAATTATTTGGAGTACTTATAAAGGATGGATTCAATCTTATCGTGATCTTCCTTTATTAATTAATCAATGGGCAAATGTGGTAAGATGGGAAATGAGAACAAGATTATTTTTGCGCACCACAGAATTTTTATGGCAAGAAGGACATACGGCTCATTCAACAAAAACTGAAGCAATTGAAGAAACAAAAAAAATGTTGGATGTATATGCTGATTTTGTTGAGAACTGGATGGCATTGCCTGTAATTAAAGGAGTAAAAACTCCGAATGAAAGATTTGCAGGTGCAGAAGATACTTATTGCATTGAAGCGCTGATGCAGGATGGCAAAGCGTTACAAGCAGGCACATCACATTTTCTCGGACAAAATTTTGCAAAAGCATTTGATGTTAAATTCAGCGATAAAGAAAATAAATTAGATTATGTGTGGGCCACCAGTTGGGGTGTTAGTACAAGATTGATTGGTGGATTAGTTATGGCACATAGTGATGATGATGGTTTGATATTGCCTCCAAGAATTGCTCCTTTACAAGTTGTGATTGTTCCAATTTATAAAGGTGATGAACAAAAAGCAATGATTAGTGAAAAAGTAAAAATCATCATTCAACAATTAAAAGATTTAGGTATTCGTGTAAAATATGATGACAGTGATAATTCAAGACCCGGTTGGAAATTTGCACAATACGAATTGCAAGGTGTGCCTGTAAGAATTGCGATTGGGGCAAGAGATTTAGAAAATAATGTTGTAGAAATTGCCAGAAGAGATACCAAAGAAAAACAATCAACTAATATAGATGGTGTTTCGAATTATGTGAAAGTGTTATTGGATGAAATTCAATCAAACATGTTCAATCGTGCAAAACAATTTCGTGATGAACGTATTACTAAAACAGATTCTTGGGATGATTTTGTAAAACTATTGGATGAAAAAGGTGGATTTATTTCTGCGCATTGGGATGGCACATCTGAAACGGAAGAAAAAATAAAAGAATTAACCAAAGCAACTATTCGTTGTATTCCATTAAATAATGAATTAGAAAACGGCGTTTGTATTTTCAGTGGAAAGCCTTCTGTACAAAGGGTTTTATTTGCAAGAGCTTATTAAGTTTTAAAGAGTGTTAACTACTCTGTACAACTGGGTTTAATGTTTATTTTGAATATTAGATTTATTTTATAAATTTAAGTTCTAAACCAAAACCTATAAACATGGAACAAAACACACAAATTCAGGTACAACCAAAAAATTGGTTAGTAGAATCTATTCTTGTAACCATTTTTTGTTGTTTACCTTTTGGTATAGCAGGTATTGTATTTGCATCTCAAGTAAATTCAAAATTTGCTGCTGGTGATTATGCCGGTGCAGAACGAGCTTCCAAAGATGCAGGTCGTTGGACTAAAATTGGATTTTGGGTTGGATTAGGCGGTTTAATTTTATATATAATTGCAATTTTTGCATTTGGTCTTACAGCTTTTTGGGCTTCAAAGAGTAACATGTAATTGTTTGATTAAAAGCAATAGAATAAAAATTTTATTTATTAGTACAGCAGTTTTAATTTTATTACTGCTGTACTTTTTTGTTTTTCCTGTCTATGCAAAATATTTTCCTAAATGTATTTTTCATTCTCTAACCGGATTGTATTGTCCGGGTTGTGGTTCGCAAAGAGCGATAGCATCTTTATTACATGGTAAAATTATTAAAGCATTTCATTTCAATATTTTATTAGTCATTAGTTTGCCATTTATAATTTATGCAGCAACTATTTCTGTGATAAATATGTTTTCTGAAAGCAAAAAGCGATTATTATTTTTTTATTCACCCATTTTTTCGAAAACTGTTGTAGTTATTGTTTTGCTTTTTTGGATTACAAGAAATATTCCTTTTTATCCTTTCAACTTATTATCTCCAGGCGAGTAATATATTATGATTGTGAGGCTACATAATTATAGTCACTTAGTATTGTCTCTAAAAAAAATCTTGGTTCATGCTGGCTTTTTATAGAAAGTAGATTTTCAATTTTTCGCATGGCTTCTAATGCCAATATTGTATTACCGGTCTTTTTCACACTTAGTAAAACTTCTTTGATTAATTGTATATCACTATCTTTTAAATGAATGACTTCCGGATAAATAACTTTATAATTTTCATTGATGACTTGTGTGTATAATGTTTGATTGAAAGTTGTCCTGGCTTTGGTTTTAACTAAAGTAGTGCCTGCAACTAAATCACCCAATCTTTGTTTTCGTTGACTAACAGCAATAGTGATGATGGCAATTAATCCAGAAAAAAACCAAATATCAATCAATCTGAATAACCATCTTATTAAATATTGACTGAAACTTGCTCTTTCACCATTTAAACTAATCACTTTTATTTTCATTACACGTTTACCAACTGATTGACCTTGTAGTAATAATTCGCTTGCCAAACTATAAAAACAAAAAGGCAAGAAAGCAACAAAAAAAATAATAGCTGTTGTTGAACTATCCATTTTACTAAAAGAAATGCTTAGCGAAACAATTATGAAATAAGCGAAAAGAATAGCATAATCAATTAATCCGGCAACAATTCTTTCGCCCACACTGCTTAAATCGTAATCTAATTCAATATTTTGAGAAGTCGTAACTGCAATTGTGCTCATAACTACTTGTAATTTGTGTAAATATTTTTCAAATTATTCATCTTTTGTATATCAGCAAATATTATTTTTAGGGAACTGAATAATTATGAGAGAAGCTTTATTCTTAAAACAGAATGCCGATAAGTGGAAAGCATTAGAAACTGCGGTTAAAGAAACTGCTTCAACCGATGAATTGGCAGAAAGTTTTATTGAATTAACTGATGATCTCTCTTATGCAAAAACATTTTATCCTAAAAGTAATACCGTTAAATATTTAAACGGATTAGCCGCTTCATTTCATCAAAAAATTTATAAAAATAAAAAAGAAAAAAAATCTCGTATCTGGTGGTTTTGGCAATTTGAATTGCCTTATTTGTTTAAACAATATCAAAAAGAATTTTTGTATGCCTTTCTTTTTTTTATTGCTTTTTGTTTAATGGGTGCATTGAGTGCAAAGTATGATGAAAATTTTATTCGATTGATTTTAGGTGATGATTATGTAAACATGACTGCTGATAATATTGAAAAAGGAGATCCGTTTGGTGTGTATAAACATAATGGCGAATTAGGCATGTTTGTTTCTATTGCTTATAATAATATTCAAGTTGCGTTTATTGCTTATGTAATGGGCATTACAGCTTGTTTGGGAACTTTGTGGTTAGTAATGAAAAATGGGTTAATGATGGGTTCCTTTCAATATTATTTTATTTCAAAAGGATTGGGGACTAAATTTATTTTGGTAGTTTTTATTCATGGCACTTTAGAATTGTGGAGTATTGTAATTGCAACTGCTGCAGGATTTATTTTGGGAAAAAGTATTTTATTTCCCGGAACTTATAGTAGAGCAACAAGTATTTTACATGCCGGAAGAAATGGATTAAAAATTGTTTTTGGATTAGTGCCTTTATTTTTAACAGCTGCTTTTTTTGAAAGTTTTGTTACAAGGCATACTGAAATGCCTTTGTGGCTTAATGTTTTAATATTGTTTTGCTCAGTGCTGTTTATCATTTGGTATTTTATTATTTATCCAATTCGATTACATCGAAAAATTATTCAATTAAAAAATAAAGAGAATATTTTATCATATCAAAACCTTAACAAATGGATCAGCAAAAAATTGAACTTAGAAAAATAAGAGACTTTGGAGAAAACATCAACTCAACTTTTCAGTTCATCAAACAAGAATTAAAACCTTTGCTTAAAAGTTTTTTTGCAATTACAGGAATTGTTATTTTAATAACCGGTGTGGTTGGAGCATTTTATCAGGCAGATGCAATGAGCGGAATTTTTAATGCGTTTAAAGGGATTCAATATAAGCCAAAAGGATTTGGAGAGATTTTTAACTTTACTTATTTTTTATTTCTTTTATTGTCCATTTTTAATTTTGTATTAATAAATGTAACTATTGCATGTTATGTAAAAATTTATGGAAATAAAGCTGGCGTTTCGCCAACAATAGAAGAAGTGTGGAATGAAGTTGTGCGTTATATAATCCCTATCTTTTTTTATACAGTTGTTCTTTCTGTTTTAATAATTATAGGTTGTTTGCTTTGTTTAGTACCGGGCATTTATTTGGCAATTGTATTTGTGCCAATCAATTATGTAATGATAATTGAAGACGCATCATTTGGTACGGCTTTCAATCGTTGCTTTACATTAATAAAAGAAAATTTTTGGTTGTCATTTGGCTTATACATTGTTGTGTATTTAATTTATTCTGTCAGTTCAGGTGTAATTGGTTTGGCAATTAGTGCAGTAGCTGGTCTAATTGCTTATTTCACTACAAAAGATATTGGTTCAACAGTTGGAGTTGTAACTGGTTTTCTTAGCATTTTTCAACATTTATTTTACATAATTTTTTCAATTTCAATTGGATTGCATTATTATAATTTGGTTGAACAAAAAGATGGTGAAGGATTGTTAAGTAGAATTGAAAGTTTAGGAAGCGATAACGATCAATCTTCAACTGAAGAACAATTTTAATGCGAGTAATATTTCTTTTTATTAGTTTGTTTTTTT
>CAILAF010000654.1 GCA_903832075.1 uncultured Chitinophagaceae bacterium | reverse complement strand
TTTATATGCAAATGGAAAAAATGAAGTGAGTGGTGATGCAGCAATATTTAAAACTACAAGCGGATGGACTGATGGTAAATTTTATGTGTTGATGAATAATGCTGATGCCGGTACTGTTGTAAAGGTAAGTGCAAATAATAAAGTTATTTATGCAAAAGTATTAGGACCATTGCCTGATGTTAAGGAAGATAATGGTTTGATGATTCGCATTAGCACTGCCGGCGTTGCTGCATTAGGAATTGCAGATACCAAATTTTTTGTTTCTGTAAATTATTGATGGAGTTTATTGCCACGTAAAAAATCTTCAATTAACATTCTTTTCTTTCCTTCTAATTGTATGTCAAGTAAATGAATGAAACCATTGCTGCAAGCGAGTTTCAGAAAGTGTTTATTATCTGTTACAAATTCTCCGGGTTGTTTATCATGATGAATAATTTCTTTTTTGCTTTGATAAATTTTTAAATTTTTATTATTTAAATAGCTAAATGCACAAGGATAAGGAGATAACCCGCGAATTAAATTATAAACTTCATTAACAGATTTATGCCAATCAATTTTACAAGTGTCGGTAAAAATTTTTGGCGCATGTTTTATTTCTGTCAATAAACTATTGACTGTTGACTGTGGACTTTCTTTTAACTTTCCTTCTACTAATTCTTTTATTGTTTCAACAATTAATTCGGCACCAACTATTTTTAATTTATCATGCAATGTTCCGGCAGTTTCATTTTCAGTGATCAAAACTTTTCTTTGTAATAAAATATTTCCTGTATCAATTTCATGTTGTAATTTAAAAGTAGTAATGCCTGTTTCTTTTTCGCCGTTAATAATAGCCCAATTAATTGGTGCAGCACCACGATATTGCGGCAATAAAGAAGCATGCACATTTATTGTTCCCAATTGCGGCATATTCCAAACTAATTCAGGTAACATTCTAAAAGCAACTACCACTTGTATATCTGCATTCAATGATCTTAATTCATTTAAAAAAATTTCATTTTTTAATTTTTCAGGTTGTAAAACAGTTAGATTTTTTTCAACTGCATATTTTTTTACAGCACTTTGTGTTAACTGTAAGCCACGTCCGGCGGGCTTATCAGGCGATGTAATTACACCAACAATATTGCAACCGGCATTTACCAAAGCATCTAAAGATGCAACGGCAAATTCGGGAGTACCCATGAAAACAATTCTCAGGTCTTGTAATTTTTTTTGGTGAATCATTTCATTCATGCAGCAAAAGTAATAGAACCAATTTATTTTGATTGGATGGATATTACTCAATCAAAATCTGGATACAACAAATATTTTTTTCTGATTTGTTTAAACTCATCCAATTTAGGTTGCCAGCTTGCTCTAATTTCATCTTCAGTTTTTCCATCTATAATTTGTTTAACTAATTGATCAGAACCTGCTAAACGATTAATACCATAATCAGAAATCTTTCCGCTTCTGCCTTTGTTGAAAAAATTTTCTTTATCCGGAAATAATTTATATGCCTCTAATAAATATTTTAATTGTAATCGTCCATTAATTTCTTGCAATACTTCTTCATTGCTTTTAAATAAATTCCAACCATAACAAACTTTATCTTTTTGTTTGGGTGATGTTGCGCCAAATCTACTGGTTGGTGTAAATGAATACATTGTGTTTGGTAATAAAGGATGACCGATAATACAGAAAGGATGATCTGTTCCTCGTCCTTCACTCAATACCGTTCCTTCAAACAAACAATTACTTGCATACCAATACACGCAAGCCATATCAGGCAGATTGGGTGAGGGTTTGATGGGAAGTATGTATTTGCTGTTATGATTGTAATCTCCACATTTTATTACTAAAAAATGAGACTCAATATTTTTTGTATTGAGATAAGATTCATATTTCTCATTTGCTTTTTGTGAAAGCCATTTTTCGCCTGCAAGCATAGTTGCATATTCTCCAATCGTCATTCCATAAACAGTTGGAATTGGTTGCATACCAACAAAACTGTGAAATGCAGTATCGAGTACAGGACCATCAACATAAAAACCATTTGGATTTGGTCTGTCTAAAATAATTAATGGCTTATCATTTTCAAATGCAGCTTCCATAAATTCCTGAACAGAAGAAATAAAAGTATAAAAGCGAGTACCAACATCTTGTATATCTATCAGCATCATATCAACATCATTCAAATCTTCGGCGGTAGGTTTTCTTTTTTTGCCAAATAAAGAAATTACAGGAATATTAGTTGCAGAATCAACATAATCATCAATTCTTTTTCCGTCATCCATATTGCCGCGAAAACCATGTTCGGGGCCAAACGCTTTTACAATATTTACACCCAATTTTAATAAAGTATCAACCAAATGAGTTGATTTTATGGTTGCAGTATTGTTAGCGAAAATGGCTATGCGCTTGCCTTTCAGCAAAGGAACATACGCTTCTGTTCTATATGCAGCCGGAAGAATAGCTTTTGCATTAGTAGTACGGCGGGAGTGATTATTCTTTGTTTGTGAAAAAAGTACTGTACTTATAATGACAAACATTCCGAATAGGATTATTTTTTTCATTGTAGAAAGATTAAAATTGAAAGTTAAATAAAATTAATTGTGTGTTTTAATTTAAGCGTTTATTTTGCCAATAATTCCTATCTGATTTGGCTTTTTATCTTTTTCTTTTATCAATATTCAAGTAAAGATGATAAACAATTTAGAGTAGTAATAATCAATTGTGATGAATGGATATTTCATTCATTAATTTATCAAACAAAAAAATAAACAATGCAACAAGTTAAAAAAGGTGATACTGTGAAAGTGCATTATCATGGAAAATTAGTAGATGGTACAACTTTCGATTCTTCTGAAGGCCGTGAACCGCTTGAGTTTAAAGTAGGTGGTGGAATGGTAATTGAAGGATTTGATAATGGTGTTACCGGAATGCAAACCGGTGAAAAGAAAACAATTCATATACCTGCTTTGCAAGCGTATGGTGTTAAGAATGAAGAAATGGTTATGGAATTTCCAAAAGATAAATTTCCTGCTGATATGGTACCTGAAGTTGGAATGCAATTAAATATGCATAATGGATCAGGTCAGCAATTTCCGGTAGTGATTGTAGAAGTAAAAGATGAAGTAGTGATTTTAGATGCAAATCATCCTCTGGCCGGTGAAGATTTGATTTTTGATTTAGAATTAGTAGAAATTAAGGGAGCAAGTCCTTTAATTATTATGCCTTAATTAAGTTACAATTTAAAAAGAATGTCTGATGATTTTTCATCAGACATTTTTTTATTCTATTTCGTGCAGTTCTTTCATTTCTCTTAAATATTCAGCATCATGTTCTGCTCTTTTCTTCTTTCGTTCATATTCCAAAATAAAAACAAACAACATGATTAGTAATAATGCAGGACAAATAATTGAACCTTCAAATCCAAATTTACCACCAGTTAAGAATTCAGGCCCATTAATGCTTTGCTGCATAATACTGCTTCCCGGTTCAATGCCAATGCCACTTACATTATATCCTAAAACAGAGCCCTGAAAAAAGTTCCAACCAAAATGCATAAAAATTCCAAACCATAAATTATGTGTATAGATATAATTAATTCCTAACAATAATCCTGCAACAAAAATATTTACAATGCTCAACACTTGAACATTGTCATTTCCTAAATGAGTTGCAGCAAATATTAAAGATGAAATAATTAATGCCCACCATTTATTCATGCTTTGCATTAAATTGTTGAGTATATAGCCACGAAAAATTATTTCTTCAACAAAAGCAACAATGATATATAATCCAATTGCGGTTAAAAAATAATAGATATTGAAGAATGCATTGGTGAAATATAAATGCTTTGTTGAAACTAAAATTAGTGAACCAACAAACAATATCATCATTGCAGTGAAAAAGCCTGTCCAAGCATTTGTTCTATGTCCATTCCATTCAAAGCCTAAAGAATAAATTGTTCTTTTATCAATAACTTTTCTAAAAAAAAATACAACTAATATTAATCCGTAATTGAATAAAATATATTGTTGTAAGAAAGTAAATATGGGAACAACTACATTGCCTTTATCGGTAGTATAACTACCATTAATCAATAAATCAGTACCAAATGATAAGCTAATACCTAATGGTATTCCAATAACTATATACAAAAGGGCTCTTAACCATCCATAGGCTATTAAAGGTTTTTTCTCCATCATCTTTATTTATCTTGCTGCACAAATTAACATGGATGATTGAGAATTACAAATTCACAGTTGCAGAACGGTTTATGCGTTATGTTCAAATAGATACACAAAGCGATCCGCAAAGCAATTCTTTTCCTTCAACAGAAAAACAAAAAACATTATCTGTTTTATTGGTTGATGAATTAACAGCGATAGGAGTTACTGCTTTTGAAACTGATGAATATGGTTATGTATATGCTACTATTTCATCTAATTCAAATAAAAAAATTCCATCAATTTGTTTTTGCAGTCATGTTGATACAGCACCCGATTGTAGCGGTACTAACGTAAAACCATTGCTCCATAAGGATTATAAAGGAGAAGATATTATTTTGCCTGATGATGTTTCACAAGTATTACGTGTAAAAGATTATCCTTATTTAAAAGAACATATTGGTTCTTCCATTATCACTGCAAGTGGAAATACTTTATTGGGAGCAGATGATAAAAGTGGTGTTGCCATAATTATGGATATGGCAAATTATTTCATTCTTCATCCCGAAATAAAACATGGAAACATTAAAATTTTATTTACCCCAGATGAAGAAGTTGGTAGAGGAACTGCAAAATTGGATTTAAAAAAATTAGGTGCCGACTTTGCTTACACTTTGGATGGTGGCGAAATTGGAACATTGGAAGATGAAACATTTAGCGCTGATGGGGTAATGATAAAGATTCATGGTGTGAGTGCGCATCCGGGTTATGCGAAAAATAAATTAGTGAATGCTTTAAAAATTGCCGGAGAAATTTTAGCAGAATTACCAAAGAATGAATTTAGTCCGGAAACAACTTCTCATCGTGAAGGTTTTGTTCATCCTTTAAGAATTGAAGGCATTGCAGAAAAAGCAACGATTGAATTTATTGTTCGCGATTTTATTACTACTAATTTAAAAATGCATGAAACAAGATTGAAAAATATTGTTTCAAATGTTTTATCAAAATATCCGAATGCAAGTTTTGAATTTGAAGTACAGGAACAATATCGTAACATGAAAGAAATTATTGACCAATACCCTGAAGTGGTGGCATTTGCAAAACTGGCTTATGAAAGAGCAGGATTGACTGTTGTGAAAGAACCAATACGTGGTGGCACAGATGGAAGTCGTTTAAGTTTTATGGGTTTACCTTGTCCAAATATTTTTACCGGTATGCAAGCCATACATAGTAAATTAGAATGGATCGGTGTAAAGGATATGGAAAAATCTGTTGAAGTATTAATTAATTTGGTTCAAGTTTGGGAAGAGAAATCATAATGATGCAACTGAATTTATTTTTTGTTTATTATAGTCTTCAAACAATAATTCATACATAATTTTTATCCAAATAAAAATGCAGGGAGCAACTTTAATTACAAAAGGAATAAAATAATGGTTTCGTACAAATGGTGGGAAAATATCTGTAACTGACATTGAAGTAAATATAAATGCTGTTATCACTAAAATAGTATCCGGCCAATTTCTTTGTTTGGAAAAATACCAAATAGCAATACCGCAAATTGCGATGATGAATGTGGGCGATTCTGCTTTATGATTAAATATCACTGTCCATATTAATATCGAAGCCAGTAACATTAATCTGAATTGAAAGTATTTATATTGTTTGATTCGAAGTAAAGGCAATAAGAAAATGATTAATCCGGTTAGCAGAACGATATTTTTTTTGATAGTTATATTAAACCAGATGATCAGCCAGTTCATTACCGATAATCCATTCGATACAGCATGATCCTGTCCCAATAATATCCACCATCTTTCATAAAGAAAATATAATTGATGATGATTGACGACCAATAATGGAATAAAGAAAAAGAACAATGTCCAAAAAAGAGAATACAAAATCAATTTCCATTTATCAGGATAAAATATAAATAATACAAAAGCTACTACTCCGAATATTTTTATAAAAATGCTGAATACAATACAAAGGGTTGCCCAAGCATATTTTTTATTCTCTAAAAAGCCAAAGGTGAAAATGATCAATGCGGCCATTAAGCCATTGCTTTGTGAATTTTGTAATGAAGTGATAAGTTCAATCAATACAAAAAATAAAATGGCATTTCTTTTTTGATTGCTGAACTGAGTCAAATATCTGATTGATAGAAAAAGCAATAAGGCATTTGCAAGATTCCATAAAATCAATCCAATGATATCGGGGAAATAAGCAAACACTCCAAAAAGCAAAGAAAAAGCCGGACTGTATTTGTAATAATCCCAGCATTCATCTAAATATAGTTTGTAGAGGTCTTTGTTTTCTAGTAAATGAAAATGAGATTGCTTGAAGATTATATAATTATTATATTCTGTATAAACTTGGTGATTGGGCAATATATCTTTGCTGCTTAAGCTAAATAATTGAATACTTATAGCAATGGCAACAATTACATAAATTATAAAAACAACCTTAGTGTTTCTCAGTATGTTGTTAATGATATTATTTGCAAAAGGCCATTTCATTAAATAGAATTAAGTTTGAATGGGTTTTAAAATTAAATGAATTCATTCATCTGCTGAGTGAAATAAAAAAATATTTATGTAACTATATAAAAATGAAAATATTATTATTTCTTTACGTACATTACATCAAATTTTATTGTTATGGAAATTCTTGCACATTTTTGGTGGGTATTAATACTCGCCTTTATTATTTTCAGCGGATTGGTTACTGTTAATCAGGGTACCATTGCTGTTATAACCATGTTTGGAAAGTATCAACGTGTTCTTCGGCCGGGATTAAATTTTAAAATTCCTGTTGTTGAACAAGTATATAAAACTGTAAGTATTCAAAATCGTTCGGTCGAGTTGGAGTTTCAGGCTGTTACATTGGATCAGGCGAATGTGTATTTTAAAAGTATGTTATTGTATTCTGTAATTAATCAGGAAGAGGAAACAATTAAGAATGTTGCTTTTAAATTTATTAGCGATAAAGATTTGATGCAGGCTTTAATAAGAACAGTTGAAGGAAGTATTCGTGGATTTGTAGCAACAAAAAAGCAAGCTGAGATTTTATTGTTAAGAAGAGAATTAGTTGAATTTGTAAAAGGGCAAATTGATATTTCATTAGAAAGCTGGGGTTATCATTTGCAAGACTTACAAATTAATGATATCACTTTTGATCAGGTGATTATGGAAAGTATGAGCAGAGTGGTAGCAAGTAATAATTTAAAAGCTGCGGCTGAAAATGAAGGTCAGGCTTTATTAATTACTAAAACAAAAGGTGCCGAAGCAGAAGGTAACGCTATTAAAATTTCTGCTGAAGCAGAAAAAGAAGCTGCAAGATTACGCGGACAAGGGGTTGCTTTGTTTAGAGAAGAAGTAGCTAAAGGTATGAGCCAGGCTGCAGAACAAATGAAAGAAGCTAAATTAGATACTAATGTTATTTTGTTCATCATGTGGACAGAAGCAATTAAAAACTTTGATGAATTTGTAAAAGGGAATGTGATTTTCTTAGATGGAAGTCCGGAAGGACTGGAAAATAATATGCGTCAAATTATTGCCATGATGAAATTGAAAGAAGCCAATGCAAAATAAGTAAGTATAATAAAATAAAAAGGAGATAGAATTTTTCTATCTCCTTTTTTTATTGGTTCTTCTTAAATCCAATCAATTCATATTGAATTTTATTCTTTAAATATTATCTACTTGATTTTAAGAACTCTACAATTTTTTCTCTTTCAGCTTCAGTAAGCAATGCTCTTGTTTGCATGTGCATACCAACTGTTTCCCAAATTTCAGGAGAGAAAGTTGTTGGTGATGGAGTGTTATGACAACGTTGACAATTCTCACTCCATAATTGAACACCGGTTTTAGCAGCAACAGCTTTTGTAGGAGCGCAACTATTCATAAAAACAATTGTAAACAATCCAACAAATAAAGCTATTCCGACAGAGAATATTTTAATTGAAATATTTTTTTTCATGACAATAGTTTTAAAGTTGAATAGAAAATTGTAAATACAATGTATTGTTAGTTGTTTGACCTGTATATGCATTTAATATCTGACTGGCAGTACTGTTTCCGGTATACCATTCGTAAGTGCATTTTAAAACAGCTCTCCAACTTAACCAATAATCTAATCCAAGAGTAAATGAATGTTGATCACTTCCCCATGTAGAGTTAGCAGGTGTTGAATAAGTATTATATCTGCTGGCAAGTTCTAAATTGTGTAATGACTGAATACCTGTTGGTCTAATGGCACATTGAACAAAACTAGATGTGCTGTGGTTATTAAAGGTATAAGAAACAGGCGGGTTAGAAGGATTGTTAGGATCGGTATAAGAATAGGTTGCATTACCTACATCAACAATATTATACTGTGCTTTAATGTTCACTAAAACAGGTACAAATGTTTTTACAAAATTCAAATCAAAAGCATACAATTTCGCTTTTACATTTTCTGAAAATGTTCCCGGTGTACCACAGTTACCAAACATTCCCGAAGCTCCAAGTTCTAATGACGAATTTGAAAAAGGTAAAATGCCTACTCTTCCTGTAAACGTTTTACCATTGTTGGCAGAAACTATATTACCTGTAGTTAATGTACCATCATTATTTAATTGCAATCCGTTGGTTAATGCAAAATCGTAATTTAATTTTCCGCTGCCTAAAGCTAATCCACCTTCAACTTCAACACCATAATCGGCTGAAGGAGCATCGGCAATTCCCATCGGATCGGTTGCTAATTTATTAATCCAACCTGCTGCTTGTTTTTTCGAATAAGTTCCAAAGGGTAAAACAAAATAGCCGGCTCTTATAATAACATTAGGTAAAGCGAAATAAGAAATATCAGCCCAGTTAACACCAACACTGTTATTTGCAAAAGAAGGTTCAAATTCCATTAAGAATTTTTTTCCATGACGCCATAACATCATTGGGCTAAATTCATATCTGTCGGCATCGGCTAAGCTGTTCGATTTTGATACAGTAGAAACACCACTCAAAGTGTTGGTACTTTTTTGACTGATAAAACCGAAAGTGGTTAAACCAACAACCATAAAATGATCGTCACCTGATTTATGATAATTCATTTGTTCTTCCAGATAATTCAATCTATCATAAATTGAAGAATCAACTGTAGTGGTTTGAGCAAATGAATTAATTGAAATGACCATTAATATAATGGGCAATAAATAATATCTTTTTAAAAATAATTGTTTGTTCACAATCGTATTTTTTATTTTAAAAAATATAGTTATACATAATACTGTAAGGTTGTTGAATTATTTTTTCTTACCCAAAGTTTTTATGTAACAAACCAATTGCCAACGTTGGTCATCTTTTAAAAGTTGTTTGTATGAAATCATTGGTCCTCTGCCTTCAGTCATCTTCCAATATAAAGAACCATCTGGTTCGCTTTGAACCTTATCTGAAGTGTGATCGGCAGGTTTAGGGTTAACAGAAGCAGCTGCTATACCATCACCCTTACCGGTATTACCATGGCATGGGGTACAATAAGTTACATACAATTTCTTTCCTTCTTTTGCAGCATTGGCATCACCTGCAAAAGGATTCTTTACTGCAAGAGCTGCTGGTGGGGCAACCCAAGGTTTTGTGGGTTGGGCTTTGCTTTGTGTTGAAGTTAAAATTAACGCAGACATAAATAAAAATGTTGCGAAGAATAATCCAACATTTTTCATTTTGTTACTTGCTTGTGTCTTTTTCATGTTTTTGTTTTTTTTAAATAGATAATAACAGATTGATGTTTTATGCAACAAAAGGAATTTTTATTACAAGTAAAATGTATGATAACTATCAGCCAATTGCATGATAATTATCATTTTTAATTCAAAGCTAATTTAAAGAATTGAATTTGGATTTTACTATTTTAAACAGATTAATTAATATTTTATTGTCCAATTTTGTTTTAAAGCTTTTTATGATTATAAAAAGGGTTAAAAAGACAGTTTAATATTTAAAAATAGCAATGTTGAAGATAATAAAATAGAATATGTTGTATAATTGACATTCATAGCAACAAAAATACTTTTTGAAACGTAAAAGGAAGTCTCCGAAAAGATTTCGCAGGTAGGAAAAATGATTTTGCAGGTAGGAAAAATGATTTTGCAGGTAAGAAAAAACTTTTCGCAGGTAGGAAAAAACTTTTTGCAGGTAGGAAAAAATTTTTTGCAGGTAGGAAAAAAGATTTTGCAGGTAAGAAAAAACTTTTTGCAGGTAGGAAAAATGATTTTGCAGGTAGGAAAAAAGATTTCGTAGGTAGGAAAAAAGCAATAGAAAAGTTCTTTTTAGGAAAAGGAAGTCTTTGAAAAGGCAAAAGAATATTCGGAATTGAGCAAATGATATTTTTTTAAGTCAATCTCCTATACTTTTAACTTGTAACCTGTAACTTGTAACTTCCTCATTGTGTAAAATCTTTCACAAAAATTCGGTAAATACATTTTTATTCACAGCTTGGCAGTTCCTTTGTAATTGTTGTTACTTTCGACCATCATAAAACTATCCAACATGTTTTATTTATTGCAAACAGGAATGAATAATGTAGTTGATACTTTACATAAAGCAGCATCTTCAATTCCATTGCCCCCTGAAAAAATTTCTATGTGGGATCTGTTACAAAAAGGCGGATGGATCATGTATCCTTTATACATTTTATTGGTGGCAGCCATCTTTGTCTTTTTTGAAAGATGGATCGCTATTAGAAAAGCATCAAGGATTGAAGAAAATTTTATGAGCATTATTCGTGATAATATTATCAGCGGAAATGTAATTGCGGCAAGAAATCTGGCAAAGAACACCAATAATCCTGTTGCAAGAATGATTGATAAAGGCATTCAAAGAATTGGTAAACCTATTGATGCAATTGAAAAAAGTATGGAGAATGTTGGCAAGTTGGAAATGTATAAAATGGAACGTAATCTTTCTATTCTTTCATTAATTGCAGGTATTGCACCTATGTTTGGTTTTCTGGGAACTATTGTTGGAATGGTTCAATTATTTTATGGCATTGCATCTACTGGAGAATATACTTTAAGCAATATTGCCGGCGGTATTTATGTTAAGATGATTACCAGCGCATCGGGTTTAATTATTGGTTTGATTGCTTATATAGGATATAATTTTTTATCAACGCAAATTGATAAAACAGCAAATAAAATGGAATCGGCCAGTGCAGATTTTATTGATATGCTGCAAGAACCAACGAGATAAAAAAGTAGTAAGTGGTAAGTTCTAAGTTGTAAGAAACTTGAAGCTTATTTCTTGAAACTTAAAATTTATATAATGAACATTAGAAACAGATTAAGAAAACATCCCGAAGTGCATACAGGTGCATTGAATGATATTTTGTTCATACTCTTATTGTTTTTCTTAATTGTTTCTACACTGGCCAATCCAAATGTTATCAAGGTTTCTAATCCAAAAGCAAAAAGCGATTCAAAGGCAAAACAAACAGTAGTCATTACTGTTGATAAGAATCAACAAATTTATATCGGACAAAAAGCAATTCCTTTTGAACAATTAGAAACAGAGTTAAAAGATTATCTTTCTAAAGAAACTGATAAACCTTCTGTGGTAATAAATGGTGATAGTACTTCACATCTTGGCACAACCATTAAAGTAATGCAGGTAATTAAGAAACTCGGTGCAACACCTGTTGTTGCTGTTGATAATAATGGATTGAAATAGAGTTCTATTATTTATTAACCCATCAACTTTTATCACTTACCTATTTTAGCATTTTGTTTTTTTTATAGTAATTAATATTGTAGCAAAGAAAATTTTATCGTTATGAAAACTATTAAGTACTTATTATTTTTTTCAATAACAATTGTATTTATTTCTTGTTCAAGAAATTTAGCTCCCCAAGGGCATTATCAATCTTCTCCTGTTATTGCCGATGGTAATGCAAATGATTGGCAATTGCCATTACGTTTTGCCAATAAAGATTATTCTTACACATATAATATAACGAACGATAAAAAGAATATTTATATCATCATTATGTCGAAAGATGAATATAAGGAACAGCAAATTCTGAAATCCGGGGTAACTATTTATTTTGATCCAAAAGGAGAGACCAATAAAAAAATATCACTTACTTATCCGGAAAGAAAATCTAATAACTATACCAAAACAGGAACATTGACCAGGTATAATACCAATGATTCTTCTAATTCAATGAAAATATTAGTTGTTCAATCTGATACTTACAATGCACAAGGATTTATGAATCTTGAAAATGGTCAGTATGGTATTAAAGACAAGAAAAGTAAAATTCAAGTAGCCTTAAAAGCAAGCA
This sequence comes from uncultured Chitinophagaceae bacterium, assembly GCA_903832075.1. Taxonomy (GTDB): domain Bacteria; phylum Bacteroidota; class Bacteroidia; order Chitinophagales; family Chitinophagaceae; genus CAILAF01. The sequence goes on along the minus strand of CAILAF010000654.1, from coordinate 3,086 downwards.
TTGATAGTGGTTTAGTTTATGAAGCTGTTATTCCCATAAATTATGTTTTGGAAAATGGATTGGATGATAAGAGGTTAAAGAAAAATTTTACTATTGGTATTGTTGTACATGAAAATTCTATTTCGCAAACAAGAAACAACAATAATAACAATGCAGGAAATAGAAGTTCCGGCATTCAACCAAGAGTGAGTGTTGGCGGAGGTATTGGTGGTTTTGGAATGATGGGAGGAAGAATGGGCATGGGAATGGGCGTTGGTGGTGGCGGAATGCGTGGTGGAAGAAATAATAACCAACAACAAAATACTAAAGCTGCCGAAGAAGAAACAGTTTGGTATCAATTTAGATTTACAACACAAGCGAATTAGAAATAAAATTTATTTGCATAAACAAAAAAGCGTTAGAATTTTTTCTAACGCTTCAATTATTCATTATTAATTCCCAATCATTAATTCCTAACCGGTCTTCCACTCTTTAAAACACTTTGTATTCTTTCCAGTGTTTTCTTTTCACCGCATAAACTTAAGAATGCTTCGCGTTCAAGATCCAATAAATATTGTTCGCTTACTAAACTTTGTTCACTTAAATCACCACCACACATTACATAAGCTAACTTGCGTGCAACGAATGCATCATGATCAGTTGCATAACCACCACGCCACATTCCATTAATACCTGCTAACAATGCACCCAAGCCCATTCGTCCTAATACTTTAATATCTTTTCTTTGTTGAGGCATTGTATAACCTGCATCGTATAATTCGATCACAGATTTTTTTGCTTCTGCAATTCTTCTTCCAATATTCATTATTACTTCATCATGTCCTTTTCTTAAGATGCCCATATCTATTCCTTCAAATGCACTGGTGGCAACTTTAGCAGTAGCAATATTTAAGAAACGATTTTTTAAAGTAATAGTTTCAGGTTCATCTTCGTGCATATCATCTGCAGCGCGCAAAACAAATTCTTTTGTTCCGCCGCCACCGGGAATTAATCCTACACCTAATTCAACCAAACCTATATAAGTTTCAGCGGCAGCACAAATTTTATCTGCATGCAAACTCATTTCGCAAGCACCACCCAGTGATAAACCATGTGGCGCAACAACAACAGGAATAGATGAATAACGACAACGCATCATCGTATTTTGAAACATGCGAATAGCCATATCTAATTCATCATACTCTTGTTCAATGGCCAACATAAATATCATTCCAACATTTGCACCGGCACTAAAGTTTGCACCTTCATTAGCAATCACTAATCCTTTAAATTTTTCTTCTGCAATTCCAATAGCTTTATTGATACCTTCTAAAACTTCACCACCAATACTATTCATTTTGCTGCTCCATTTTAATGCAGCAACTCCATCACCAATATCAACAACATTACATGCAGAATTTTTCCAAACAGTTTTATCAGCATAATTATTTAATACAATAAATGATTCACCACCTGGTAATTGTTTGTAAGATTTACTTGCAACATCATAACATAAACGTTTACCATTTTCAACTTTATAAAAAGAAGTAGCACCACTTGCAATCATTTCATCAACCCATGCAGAAACATTGTAGCCGGCGGCTTTCATAGCATCAACAACTTTTGCAACACCTAATAAATCCCAAGTTTCAAATGCACCAATCTCCCAGCCAAAGCCGGCCATCATTGCATCATCCACTCTATAAATCTCATCTGATATTTCAGGAATGCGATGCGAGATATAAGAGAACAATGAGTAATGAAACATGCGATAAAATTCTCCGGCTTTATCTGTTCCGGCTGAAACCATTTTAATTCTTTGCTTTAAATCTTCAACAGGTTTTGCAGTTTCAATGGTTGCAAACTTTGGTTTCTTTCTTGGTTCATATTCGAATGTTGAAAGATTCAACACTTGAATATCTTTTCCTGCATCGCTTTTTACTTTCTTAAAAAATCCTTGTCCTGTTTTATCACCCAACCAATTATTCGCAACAATTTTATCTAACCAAGATGGGATAGTAAAAATATTTATTGCTTCATCATCCTTACAATTATCGGCAACACCTTTTGCAACTTTTACCAATGTATCAATACCAACAACATCAGCAGTTCTGAATGTTGCAGATTTTGGACGACCGATAATTGGTCCGGTTAATGCATCAACTTCATCAATACTTAATCCAATTTTTTCCATGATGTGAAAAATACTCATGATGCTAAACACACCGATTCTATTAGCGATAAATGCAGGAGTGTCTTTACATAACACAGTTGTTTTTCCTAAATACAAATCACCATAATGCATTAAGAAATCAACAATATCCGGATCAGTATGTGGTGTTGGAATAATTTCCAACAATCTTAAATAGCGTGGCGGATTAAAAAAATGTGATCCGCAAAAATGTTTCTTGAAATCATCGCTTCTTCCTTCAGCCATCATGTGAATAGGAATGCCTGAAGTGTTTGATGTAATTAATGTTCCGGGCTTACGATGTTTTTCAACTTCAGTAAATATCGATTGTTTAATATCTAATCTTTCAACAACAACTTCAATGATCCAATCAACATTTGCAATCTCTTTCATGTTATCGGTAAAGTTGCCGGTAGTAATTTTTTTGATTACATCTTTTGTAAAAACAGGAGATGGATTACTTTTAATAGCAGCTGTTAATGCATCATTCACTAATTTATTTCTTTCGGCAGTCTTTGTACTTTCTTCTGCGCCTTTTGCAACCATATCTAATAATAATACCTGCACACCAATTCCTGCAAAATGACATGCAATACGACTACCCATAACACCGCTTCCTAATACAGCTACTTTTTTGATAGAACGTTTCATAAAAACAAGCTTATTTTTTTTAGAAAATCAAAGCTAAATAAAAAATAGTTAGCTATGCAACTATTTTTTAAAAATGATAAAAATTTAATGGATAGAGTTGGATATTTTTATCAACATCATTTAAAAAATAATCTTCTTAGTACTTTTAAAAAAACATACATTCATATTTTACAACGAAAATATTTTTTGCTATATGGGAGATATGCAAATAAAAAAACAACCCAAACAATATGATGCAGTAATTGTTGGTTCGGGTGCCGGCGGC
>CAILAF010000653.1 GCA_903832075.1 uncultured Chitinophagaceae bacterium | reverse complement strand
TTCGTATTTTCAATGCTGACGGGAAAGTAGTTTATACTGGACATCTATCTGATGGAAAACAAATTGAATTACAAAATTCTGGAATTTATATTATAAGAATGGTTTTCGAGAATAAAACCATAATAAGGAAAATCGTTATATACTAACACTACTGTCCGGTTATAAATCAAAGATAGTCAGTTGATTATAATCTTGAATAGTTTGGTTTTTGTATTCTTGTTTTATAAATAGTTCATTTATAGGAGTTTTCTCAAACAATGACAGACTAAAAATCTGTAATAAAGTGTAGAGGTTTTGCTCCAAATTGAGTCTTTTTTTAATAATAGCAACAATTAAATATGCACATATTGCTATCCATATTTGACAGCAAACTGCATTATAAGTTGTTCCATAAAATACTTTAATTCGAAGATGTTGTTTTATCCATTTGAAAAACAATTCAATCTTCCAGCGTTCTTTGTATAATTGTGCAATTACAAATGCAGATAAAATAAAGTTGTTAGTCAGAAACTCGTAAGTTATACCCGTTAGATTATCATGATACTTGACTCTCCTCAAATACTCAGGATAATTCTTTTTAGATTTATATCCAGTTAATTTTATTTTCTGATCACACTTTAAACCTGTTGTTTTATCAACTTTTGAACTGTAAACACGGCGAAAAGCCATATTGTCTTTAGCTCTGGTAACAAAGAAACCTTTGTTGTCTGTTATTTTATAAAGTCTTTCAAAGTCAACATAACCTTTATCCATAACATAAATGGCTCCAGGCTCTATTAAGATTTTATCCAAGATATTTACATCATGCAAAAGACCTTCGGTTATTTCAATGAAAGTGGGTATCGAACCACGTAAATCAAGTAAAGTATGCATTTTTATAGCTGCTTTCTTTTTTCGAAACTTTGCCCAAGGAAATATGCTTAAACAAAGGTCGATAGTGGAACTGTCTAATGCATAAGCCATATTATCAACTTCTTGCAAGAAATCATTGTCAGTTTTATATAACAGTCTGGCCTCTTTGATAAGAACTTGTGCGAAATCGGCATAAATCTGCCAATTTCTCTTCTCATTAGCCTCCGCTAATGTAGATTTTGGAACAACATTTTTGATGCCACTATGATATAACTTATTTGAAAGAGCCGTTAAACAAGCCTCAATATCTCGCAGACTTTCTCTGTAAGTGAATTGAGCAAAACACATTACATAAAAATGTTCTAAGCAAGTAAAGCTTTGAACTTTAAAATTGCCTTTGTAACGAGCTACACATTTATCAAATTCATAATTGGAAATGTGAGACATTATCTGAGCAAATACAGTTTTTCCTTGATTCATATCCCGAAATTTTTAATATCGGGCAAAGTTCAAAAAAAAATTCAAATCGAAAAATTTTTAAATCGTCTGAAACGCCTTACTACAGATGGTTTCAGAAGATTAACTTGTTCAACAACCGGACACTAGTGATTGGAATTGACTTTTCTAAAAGTAAATTCGATGTTACTATACTAAAGAGTATAGATCAACAAGATTTTGTACAGGCTACCTTTGACAATGAATCAAAAGGCTTTAATAACTTCTTGAAATT
>CAILAF010000652.1 GCA_903832075.1 uncultured Chitinophagaceae bacterium | reverse complement strand
TAATAAGCTTGCTTTATTTGATCCGTCAATATATGCATCCAATTTTTTGCATCCTTCTTTAGGAGACCTTTTTATAAATACCATTTTAATATTTTGGTTGATTAGTTTCTATAAAGCGAATGTTAAGCAACAAAGTCTGTTGCCGCCAAAAGCGTTAAAACCCTTTCCCTATTTGAATTTGGTTATATTGGTTATGCTTGTAATGATGATTGCTTCTGTTGTAAGAAGCATTGTAATAGATTCAAAAATTTCTTTTGATGTTGCTAACTTCTTAAACCTTAATATTTATACTGCAGTCAGTTTTGTAATACTTTGTTTGTTAATTCTTAGCTTTTTCAATCTCTCTCATATTCTAATGTTTTCTGTTTTTGGTAGAAAAATTTCATTAGGTAATCAATTGTTGATTGTTGCAATAAGTGGATTGATTTATCTAAGTATTACTATTAATCTGCCTTCTACAATTTCTAATATGGTGGTTTTGGTTTGGTTGATCGGTTATATTGCTTTACTCAATTTTAGGAAATCGGATATTAAAATTTCTATTTTAAAATCATCTTTTTTTATTTTTTGGGTAATGCTTTTTGCCTTATCGACCAGCTTATTGATTTTGTATGAGAATAAAGTTGTTGAATTGGAAGAGCGAAAAAGATTTGCTGATAAATTGGCGCAACAAACGGATCCATCCGGCGAAAGTTTATTGAAGATCGCTACTTCGAATTTTAATGATAATTTTTTGTCTGCTAATTATCAAAGATTTTATATTGAAAATCAAAATAAGTTTATTAAAGACAGTTTGATTAATGAAAACTTTTCGGGTTATCTAAATAAGTTTGATACAAGAGTTTATACATTCGATAGTTTGTATCATCCTTTGTTTAATGATGATTCTACGAGTTATGCTTCAGTTAAAACAATCATTATTAATCAGGCTAAACAGATCAATGAATTTAAAGGTTTATATAGTTATGAAAATGCGGCGGATAGGATTAGTTATTTATTTGAAAAGCCTTTGCAGGATTCATTTTCAGCGAAAGGGTATTTATTCGTAATTGTTAAACCAAAGAATTATGCGAGTGAAGCTTTGTATCCGGAATTGTTTAAACAAACACAAGATCTTTCATCAGATTTAAATACTGATTACGCTTATGCTGTTTATAATAATGGCAAATTGATCAATCATTTTAATGAATATGATTTTCCTTCACAATTAATTAAAAACAAAATTTATACATCTGAATTTGAACTGGTTGATAATACTGAGTATAATGAATTATGGTATAATACAGGTAATGGAAAACAGATTGTAATTGCAAAACGAAATTCTTTTTGGTTAGAGTTTGTTACACTCTTCGCTTATTTATTTTGTTCATTTTTATTAATCATCACTTTGTTTTATATCGGTAATTATTTATTAAGCAATCGTTTTAAATTAAATAGTGTTAAACAGCTTTTTAGAGTAAATATTCGTTCGCAAATTCATGCAACTATCATTTTTATCAGCGTATTTTCTTTTATTGTAATTGCGATTGCCATTATTTCATTTTTTATCAGCCGTTTTCATAAAACAAATGAAGAAAGACTCTCAAAGTCAATACAAGTAATGGCTACAGAGATTCAGAGTAAAGTAAGATCTCAACTAATATTTGATGATGAAGTAACCACCATTAAGGAATTAGGATTAGGCGGTAATTTGGAAAGAAAAATCAATGAAATTTCTGAAGTGCATAATGCCGATGTAAATTATTTTGATGTTTCGGGAAATTTAAAAGTATCTACGCAGCCTTATATTTATAATAAGCATTTACTGAGTGATAAAATGGAGCCAACTGCTTATTATCAATTGCATCATAATAAATTGATGCGTTTTGTGCAGCAAGAAAAAATTGGAAACCTTTCTTATTTAAGTATTTATATTCCTGTAATGGATGATGCAGGAAATGTGTATGCTTATTTAAATATACCTTATTTGAATTCGCAGGCAGAACTTAATCAAGAAATATCCAGTTTCCTTGCCACATTAATTAATTTGAATGCATTCATTTTTTTAATTGCCGGTGCAATCGCTTTTTTAGTTACCAATAGAATTACTTCTTTGTTTTCATTAATTGGTTCCAAAATGCAAGAAGTAAATTTGGGAAAAGTAAATGAAGAAATTGTTTGGGTTAGAGATGATGAAATTGGAATATTAGTAAGCGAGTATAATAAAATGGTGAATAAATTAGAGACAAGCGCAAAAGCATTGGCACAAAGCGAAAGAGAAGGAGCGTGGCGAGAAATGGCAAGGCAAGTTGCGCATGAAATAAAGAATCCTTTAACGCCAATGAAATTAAGTATTCAATATTTGCAAAAAGCAATTGATACAGGTGCTTCAAACGTAAAAGAATTATCGCAGCAAGTGGCTACAACTTTAGTTGAACAAATTGATCAATTATCAAAAATTGCCGGCGACTTTTCTCAATTTGCAAATATTGGTAATGTGCAATTGGGAAAATTTGATGTGAGTGAAGTGATTGAATCTATTATTAGTTTATATCAAACAGATAATTCTGTTCATATTCAATGGGAAAAAGAAAATGGAAAATATTTTATCCAGGCCGATAAAATTCAGATTAATCGTTTATTTACTAATCTTTTAAAAAATGCCATTGAAGCGTCGGAAGAAAAAAACAAAATACAAATTATCATTCATCAATCTAATAAAAGTAAAGTAGTAAAAATTTCTGTTACTGATAATGGAACTGGTATTCCTAAAGAAATGCAGCATAAAATATTTACACCTAATTTTACAACCAAATCTTCCGGAACAGGCTTGGGGCTTGCCATCTGTAAGGGCATTGTTGAAAAAGCAAACGGACAAATTTCTTTTGAAACTAAAGAAGGAAAGGGCTCAACATTTGTTGTTGAATTGCCAATTGCTGATTGATTATTTTCTTTTTTGTTTTTGTATATCAATAAATTTTTCAAAATCTGTTAAAGAAAAACTGCTGAGATTTTTTTCTTTTGTTAATCCTGCTTTTTGTGCAACCAATACACCATAACGACAATCATCAAATCCTTCAATGCTATGTGCATCGGGGTCTATTGAGATTAAAACATTTTTTTCTAAAGCCAAATCAATCCAACGCCAATCAATATCTAAGCGTCGCGGATGCGCATTTAATTCAATAACAACATTGTTTGTAGCACAGGCATCAATAATTATTTTGTGATTAACAGGATAACCGTTTCTGCTTAATAATAATCTTCCGGTCATGTGACCAAGAATACTGGTGTAAGGATTTTCAATGGCATTCATCAAGCGCATCATTGCTTTTTCTTCAGTCATTTTTAAATTAGAATGAATAGATGCAATGATTAAATCGAATCTTTCCAAAATATCAGGTTCATAATCCAAACTGCCATCGCCCAAAATATCACTTTCAATGCTTTTAAATATTTTAAAAGGAGCAATTTTTTGATTTAATTCATCAATTTGCTGATGTTGCGCCAAAACACGCTCAACTTGCAAGCCTTGTGCATAGGCTGCCGTTTTAGAATGATCGCTGATAACAAGGTATTCTAGGCCTTTATCAATGGCTGCTTTGGCCATTTCTTCTAAACTGTTCATTCCGTCGCTCCAGGTGCTGTGGCTATGAATAATTCCTTTAATGTTTTTTGGTTGAATTGTTTGAGTGAGTTGATGTTTTGAAGTTGATAAAATAATGGATTCTTTTTCTCTTTGAAAAGATTGAATAAAAGGCAGTTTTACAGCATCAAATATTTCTTGTTCGGATGAATAATTATTTTCTGTATCCCAATTGAATTTTTTATTCCATTCTTGTAAAAATATTTCGCTGCAACTTGTTTGAAATAGTATTGAATAAATTTTTTCTTTAGGTGAAATGAAAAAACCAATCATTACATTTTCTTTTCCTTTAAATGAGATATAATTTTCTGTTTGATTAACAATTTCGAATTGATTATTTACAAAAAAATGTGTTAATGAATTTATTGAAGATGTTGTAACCCATTCTAATTTTTCTATTACTTCTAATTGTCTTCTAAATTCTCCTGTTACTAAAAATTGTTCTGATGAAAACTGCTTTTTTAAAGTTTCATCCATCAATAAAAAATATTTTTC
>CAILAF010000651.1 GCA_903832075.1 uncultured Chitinophagaceae bacterium | reverse complement strand
TATTCAGGATGCCATTAAAGAAGCAGGCTTCGAACCACAATTAAGAAATCAACAATATGAATGGAGAGATATTCCTGAAACAATTCAAGAACAAGTGATTGATTATTGATTAATTTTTTGAGATTACTTTTTTATAACACCAAACATCGAAATATGAATGAAAAATTTGTTGCCCGAATAAAAAGCGAAGTACACGAAATTGAAGCAGCGGGCTTGTTTAAAAAAGAGCGCATCATCACCAGTGAACAAGGCCCTGAAATAATTGTAAACGGAAAAACTGTTTTAAATTTTTGTGCTAATAATTATTTGGGTTTATCATCTCATCCAAAAGTTATTGAAGCAGCACACAAAGCCATCGACACACATGGTTACGGTATGAGCAGTGTGCGTTTCATCTGCGGTACGCAAGACATTCACAAAGAATTAGAAAAAAAGATCGCCACATTTTTAGGAACAGAAGATACTATTTTATATGCGGCTGCATTCGATGCAAATGGTGGTGTATTCGAACCATTGTTTAATGAAGAAGATGCAATTATTTCCGATTCATTAAATCATGCCTCCATTATTGATGGTGTTCGTTTATGCAAAGCGCAACGTTATCGTTACGAACATAATAACATGAATGATCTGGAAGAAAAATTAAAAGAAACAAAAAACTTACGCAGCAGAATTATTGTTACCGATGGAAGTTTTAGTATGGATGGAACCATTGCTCAATTAGATAAAATTTGTGATCTCGCTGATAAATATGATGCCATTGTAATGATAGATGAATGTCATTCATCCGGCTTTCTCGGTAAAACAGGAAGAGGCACACATGAATATAGAAATGTAATGGGACGAATTGATATCATCACCGGAACATTAGGAAAAGCATTGGGCGGAGCAAGCGGTGGTTTTACAAGTGGCAGAAAAGAAATCATTGAAATATTACGTCAGCGTTCTCGTCCTTATTTGTTTTCTAATACTGTTGCACCGAGTATTGTTGGTGCAAGTATTGCTGTGTTGGATATGTTGACTGAAACAACTGAACTGCGTGATAAATTAGAATACAACACAAAATATTTCCGTACAAAAATGACGGAAGCTGGTTTTGATATTAAACCTGGCGATCATCCTATTGTTCCCATCATGCTCTACGATGCTGTGGTAGCGCAGACTTTCGCCGCTAAGCTTTTAGATGAAGGTATTTATGTAATTGGATTTTTCTTTCCGGTTGTTGCAAAAGGTAAGGCAAGAATTCGTGTTCAGTTAAGTGCAGCGCATCAACAAAAACATTTAGATAAAGCCATTGCTGCATTTACAAAAGTTGGGAAGGAGTTGGAAGTATTGAAATGAAAAATGAAAAGTGAATAATATAAGGTGCGGTTTTTATGCTGCACTTTTTTTATTCTGTTAAATGGAATGATGCGATTAACTTTATTAGTTACTACTATGATAAAAAGATATAGCATCATATTTTTTTTATTTTTTGCAATCATTGCAGAGGCGCAAAAAATTACTGTTCACGGATATATAACCGATCAATCATCCGGCGAAAGGTTATTAGGCGGTTCTGTTTTAGTAGCAAATTTTAATCAGGGCACTACTTCAAATAATTATGGTTTTTATTCCATCACTATTCCTGTCACTAAAGATTCGGTTGAATTACAATTTTCTTTTGTTGGCTATCAATCTGCACGGTATAATCTTTTATTAAAAGCAGATGAAAGATTAGACGTTGCATTGCAATCAAACAATACTTTACAAGAAGTGATTGTAACTGCATCTAAAAAAAATGATGCGGTAAACAGAAGCCAGATGAGTTTAATACAATTGCAACCCGATCAAATTAAAAAATTACCGGC
>CAILAF010000650.1 GCA_903832075.1 uncultured Chitinophagaceae bacterium | reverse complement strand
TGAAACATACCGGCGAATTACCAATCGTTGGCGTGAATACTTTTTTAAATAAAAAAGGAAGTCCAACTATTTTGCCAACAGAAGTTATTCGTGCTACTAAAGAAGAAAAAGAACAACAAATTCAAAATCTAAAAGCATTTCATCAGCGAAATAAAAATATTTCATTCGAAAAATTAAATCATTTAAAAACTGTAGCAATCAACAATGGAAATTTATTTGAAGCATTGATGGATACAGTAAAATATTGTTCACTCGGGCAAATCACTCATGCATTGTACGAAGTAGGCGGACAGTACAGAAGAAATATGTAACCTATATTTGTACCACAAAGAAAAATTACAATGCACAAGAAAATATTTTTGTTTATTTTTTTATCTATTCTATTAGTTAAGGCGAATGCACAGAAAACAAAATTCGATACAACTGTTAAATCTGATAAAGTTGGGTATAGAATAGTTTGTAACAATAAGAATCCTGATTATAATACTGTTTCAGTTATACCAATTGGATTCATCAATTATTCTCGAAGTATGGATTTTATGATTATAGGTAAAGTTGTAAAAGCTGAGATTGATGATTTTAATAGTGATGGATATCCTGATGTAATATTTTATTCTTATGATGAAAAAAATAGAGCAACGGTTTATTCTTTAGCATCCGCCGAAAATAAATCTTGTGTACCTATTATTATGCCGGATATTTATCAAGATCCTAAACTTAGAGATGGGTATCAAGGTCATGATGAATTTTCAATTATAGAAGGATTTCTTTCTCGTAAGTTTCCAATTTATAAAATAATTGATAGTACCTCCAAAATTCCGCAGATTGTAGGTAAACGAATCATTCAATATAAAACTGTTGAAGATAAAACTAATCCAGAGCGACCTCTTTTTAAATTCACTGTTTTAAAATCTATAGATATAAAACAATAAAAGATAAAAAAATGCTCACAATAATTTAGTGAGCATTTTTTTAAATCAAAATTTAAATTTTAGTTTCTTCTACCACCACGACCACCACCGCCACCTCTATTCCCACCGCTACTGGCTGGTCTACTTGCAGCAGGTGCTGGTGAACTTCTTTGTTGTGATTGAAAATTTTGTACACGCATTTGTCCACGATCGTGATTTTGTTGTTGCGTATTTAGATTTTGTATCACATTATTTGTAGTATTATTATTAACCGGTTGCCATTGTGCTCCTTGGCGTTGTTGAATTTGTCCGTTAGGATTTCTTTGATAAACATTGCCTTCTCTATCAGTTGTAATTGTTGGACTTTGCTGGCGATTAGCATTGTTACCAATATTCCCATTTTGTTGTGTTCTTGGCATAACTGCCGGTGAAATTACATTTTGTCTATTAGGAGCATTTTGAATTCTTCCATTATTAATAATTGTATTGTTTCTATTATTAATCACTACATTATTTCTTGTTACAACATCTCTTCTGTTATTATAAATATTGTTAGTAAAATTGTTAATACGAACATTATTTCGCATTGCATTTCCAACAAATGGTCTGTTACCATAATATCCATAATTTCTGTATCCGCCTCCATACCAACGGTAAGGTGGATGATATCCAAAAGGTCCAAACCAACCACCACCCCAACCGGGCCAAAGATCTATACCAAATCCAAAGTTGAACCATCCGAAACTATATCCATATCCCATACTCCAACCTAACCATGGGTTATAATGCATTCTGAAACCCCAAGTATACGGGCGAGGATAATAATGATATCCCATCCAAGGTGAATAATAAAATCCTGTTCCGTAAACAACTGTTGGTCCGAAAATAAATGTGTTTAAATATCCGGGAGTATATCCCATATAAACCCAATCAGGTGTTACATCATAGATATAAACATATTTCATGTTATACACCGGACTGCTTGGTGGGATAATATCAACTTCTTCAGGTCTTTCTGTTGCAACTGACCATGGGCCATTGGGACTATATGATTCAAACCAAACTCCATTCTCTACCACATAATATTTATTTCTGTATCTGATAACAGAACTTTGAGTATTTACACCATATTGCATATTAGTTCCTTGAATGTTTTCAAACTTTGGTTGTCCATCGTATGTAACATTTGCAGTTGCATTTTTACGATCTACTTTTGCAGTTTGCGGAATTTGTGCATCCATGATTGCTTCACGTGCTGCTTGTGTTCCGGCAACACTTGCCAATACATTATCTTTTGGTGAGCCTTCAGGAATTTTTGCAAAATCAGCAGGCAAGCTATTAGGTGCAATATATTGCCATGGTCCATTTAAATTGGATGATTGATACCAACGACCCGATAACAAAACAAAATATTTTTGTGATGATTGATCTATAAAAATATCATTCTCCGTATTGCTTGCATACAATAAATTAGTTCCATCTATTGGTGCTAAATTAGCATCTCCATTTGTTTGAATTAATTCAGCAGGTTCGGTACTTACAATAATATCTGTAACAGTATTATTTTTTGCAGCAGCAGAATCGCTGGTAAAACCAGGATCATTGCTTGCTGCATTATCAAGAACTGTTTGAACTTTATTCAAATTGTTCGGAATATTGTTTACATAAGTATAAGGACCTGTTGCCGATGGAGCACTATACCAATGTTTACCGCCATACAAATAATAAATACCATTATTATTTTTTACAATGGTAAAGGGTGAATTAACCACCGCATCTACACCCCAATCATTATTGCGTTGCAATTTGGGTGCACCATCAATTATTACTAATGTTGTTGGTCTGTTAGAGTAAATAATTTTTGGCGGATTAGTATTCAAATCTTTCGATAACTTTTTTTCTTCTGTTGTTGATTGTAACATACTTTCCAATTCATCCATTGGTAAATCAATGTGTAATTTTGGAATTTCTGTTTCTAATGTTGATTTCAAATAATTTATTCTGTTAGCATCAATATCACTTCCAAACTTAACATTGGGTACTTGAACTGATACAATACTTAAGTTGCGGTTATCTCTATCGGTTTCAACAGTATTAACCGACCAAAATGTTCCAAATACAGGATCTGTTTTTCCAGCGTCTGTTACAGAAATGGCAGAACGTAGTTTTAAAATGTCACCGGAAAACGATTCAGGTTGTGGATGATAAATTTTAATTACTGATCCATCACTGGCAGCAATGACCTTTGGCCAATCTTCTTGTGCATTACCTGCAGTAGCAAATAATGAAGAGCAAATTAAAAATGATAAAAGAACATGTAGAGTTTTCATAATCAATAGTTGTACTTTAATAGATTATCAATTGGTTCCATAGTTTAATGTCAAATGTATTATCATCAAAACTGTGCCAGATTTAAGGAATTGCTAACAATGCTTCAATAAATATGGAGTTTAACTTTTTTTTCAATTCTTTTGTGCATACGAAGTTATTAGATTTGATGCTATAAACTATCATATGCAATTTGGTCAAGTTTCTGAAAAGGAATTAAATAATATTGATTTTTCTTTACCTCAAGAACCTTTCTTTAATCAACAAATATTGAAAGGAGTAAAAAGAAATCATCCTAAAATATATATTGGTTGTGCCAAATGGGGAAGGACAGAATGGCTGGGGAAAATATATCCGCTTAAAACAAAAGAAAAAGAATTTTTAGACCAATATGTTCAACATTATAACAGTATTGAATTAAATGCAACACATTATAAAGTGTATGGTGCACAAGGCATTTCTAAATGGGCAGCTAAAGCCGGCGGTAAGGATTTTTTATTTTGTCCAAAAATGTATCAAGGTGTAACACATCGTGGAAATTTAAAAGAGAAAAATTTTATCACTACCGAATTCTTACGAGGTATTGTTGCATTTGGAAAACATTTAGGTCCTGT
>CAILAF010000649.1 GCA_903832075.1 uncultured Chitinophagaceae bacterium | reverse complement strand
TTCTTTTCATTTAATATAAAGGATGAATGATTGAAAAGAACACGAACACCATCATTAAAAGTAAATACTTCTGCATTTAAATCAGCTTCATTCACTGTGCTATTACCGTTTGTTTTTATTGAAACAAGTGAATGATCATTACCCGCAATCACAGATAATTTTATTTTAGGAAATGCAAGACTATCACTTAATTGAAAAGCATCAATGGTTCCAAGTAATTTCAATTCTTTAGAATTGCCAATGCCATTTATATCGGCTCCGGTAATTGTATAATTCTTATACTTTGCATAAGGCAATTTTAATGATAAAGCAAAGCTGTCTTTTTTTGTGTTTACAGTTCCACTAATCATCATATCATTCAATCCGGATATTTTATCTTCAAACAATTTTAAATATGGATCAACATAATTGGTATTGATGGTAACAGTAAAATTTTGATTTTTAGGTAATGAGCTTGGTGCACTTATATACGATGGATAATAACGGTGTAAGAATGATTGAAAGCCATTTGGTAAATCTACAATATTGAATTCCCCAACGATGCTTGCATTAAAATCATTACTTGCTAAATGTAAATGTTTTACTGAATCGGTATAATTGGATGTTATGTTTAAAGAATCAAAACTGAGTTGAATATCCTCACCGGTGATATTTGCATTTAAAAATTTGGCGTTCCCTAAAAAGTTATCAATGTTGGCACCAGTGAAATTGGCATCCAATAAACCTGTTAAGGATAAATCTTTTTTATAAAAATGCAGTGGTTTTAAATTTGATTTACTTAACTCACCTAAAATATTAAAAGCTGGTTTAGACTTATTAAAGTCAATCTCAACTTGGCTTTTAAATTCAAGGTTAGGATCATCAATATTTACTTCACCGTTAAAATACTTTTTCTGAAAAGTGCCATTCGTTTTAATGTTGGTATAAGTATAATTATTGAATTGAAGTGAATTGATATTTCCTTCGATAGATGTTTTTATTTTTTCTAAAGAAAAATCTGTACCGGCAATCTTTCCATCAAAATCAACCAAACCAAGTTGCGAATAATTTAAAAACTTTCCAATATTAAAACCCGAGAGTGTGATAGTGCCGTCATAAGTTGCATTTTCTTTTTTAGGTATCTGCATATTTACATTTGCACTAATAGCGCCAATGTCTGTACCCATTGTTCCTGCTGTTATAAAATCATTAATGGTGCCATTAAAATTTCCTCTGAACAAAATATTTCCCAAAGCAGCAAGATTAGGTTGTTCAACTTCTTTCACTTTAGGAACAAAAATGGCAATATCATTAAAATTGGTTTTGATGATACCATTATTGAAACTAATAATGGTATTGTCTATATAAGGTAATCCTTTCATTGCAAATGCGCCACTTATGTAAGTGGTGTTGCCAGTTCTTGCAAATAAATTTTTTACATTAAAATCAGCCACTGTTCCATTTGCAATTCCATTAAGAATAACTTCTTTTTTCCAATCACTTAATTCGGGTGCAAAGAAAGCAATATCATCACTATTTACTTTAGCATTATTAAACTTGGCATCAATAAGAACGTTATTTACAAAATCGCCAAAGTCTTTATTAAATTCTTTAAACCGCATTGCATAATAATCACCAATTTTACTTTTATTGGTTTGCAGATCAAGCTTTGCAAATTCCATGATATGTGGTGTTACACGGTATTTAGCTTTTAGTTTTTTTATTTCCACACCGCTACGTTCTTTAGCAGTAATATCAATATCGGCAAGCAAGGTGTCTTTGTATAAATGCACGTTTGAGAAATTTGCATTTAGTTTTGTAATGAATATATGTGCGCCATCAAACTGTGCCATTGGTTTAGCTTCATCTGATTCAATATTCATTGTTCCGTTGTTGATAGAAATCTTTCTAACACTTAGTTGCGCATTGCCTGCATTTAGGTGTGATGCAGTAGTATCAATTATTTTTTGATTGGAAATAGGGCGTAAGCCATTAAAACTTTGTATGGAGAAATAAGGTTGATCAATTGTAAGATCTGCAATTGAAAAAAAGTTTTTATTGAAATTAATTGTATCTGCGTTTAAAACCAGACTTGCTAATTTGCCTTTCATAGTTTCTCCTCGCCATAAATCTTTTTTTAAGAAGCGAATATTTTTGAGATCAATTTTCTTCAAATCAATTTCAATACCACTTTCTTTTTTTTCTTTGGAAGAACTTGCGAAATGATCTAATATAAATTGATAATTCCAAACGGAGTCCTTGCGTTGTAATTTTATGACAGCATCTTCTAAGCCAACATATTTTATTTCTGCATTGTCTTTTAAAAAGAACCAATCTGTAATTCTCAATTTTAAAGCACCGGCATATAAAACAGTATCTTTTTGTTTATCGCGGATCAATGTTCCTTCCATATTCAAGCGATTGAATAAAGACAAGTTGATATGTTTTATGCTGACCTCAGTTCCTAAATCTTTTGATAATTTATTGGTTACTATTTTAACAAGCCAATTTTGTACAGGAGAAGTTTGAATGGCTATGAAGAAAAATAAAAAAAGTCCGAATAAGACTAACAATATTTTGCGTCCTGTTTTTTTAGTAGCTGCAAAAATGATAAGTGTAATCAGCACAAAAAGGTTCATCACACTTATTCCCGCAAACCAATAAATAATAAAAGCCAATACAGCAATAATGGGCAAAAGAAATGGTAGTATTCCTATTATGTGAATTGTCTTTCTCAGAATGCGACGCTTTATTTGTAAAAATAACGTTTCGCAGCCTTAGTTCAAATTCAATACCAAACTTTAGTAAATGAATATGCTTTTAAGGTTGTTTTGCATTTCCTTGTTTAATGGATTGGTTGTAATTATGGCTACTTCCTTTTCCTTTGGGAATACTTAAAGATTTCCATTGTTCATCTTTTATCCATCTGCCTATATAAACAATCTGACCAATATGATAAGGATAATGTGCCAATTGCCGAAGGATGGCATCAACAACTGTTAAAGACTCTGTTCTTATATAAACTGTTTTTGTGAGATCAGTTTCGGTTAAATTATTTAATGTATTGAAAAGACAATCCCATCCTGCATTCCAGAAGGAGAGCAAATCTTGTTTGCTGCATTGCATCACTTCAAATTCCTCATCACGTTTACGCCATTCTTTTTCGCCATCTTCTGTTAAAAAATTAGTCCATCGGCTCATCATATTGCCATATATATGCTGAATGATGATGGCAATACTGTTACTGGCTTCATTAGGCTGAATAAAAAAATCTTTTTCTTCTAATTGCTCAAAAGTTTTATCGCCTAAATCTTTATAATTTTTAAAACGCTTGATTGTAGAGTTTAAAAAATCTTTTTCGATTGACATGATTGGTTTATTAGTTTATTGGTTTATCAGTATCCCGCAACACTATCATCTCCACGTTTATCAGCGGCAGTTTCACGTTTACCGTCAGCTAAAATTTTAATAACTTCTGTTCTTCCTATGGAACCACGTTCAACAATTTTATAACCCATTGCTTCTAATTGTTTTTTTGTATCAGGCGAAAAACTTCTTTCAACAGCAACTTCATCCGGAAACCATTGGTGATGAAATTTTGGTTTATTCACTGCATCAGTTGCATTCATATTAAATTCAATAATGTTTATCAATGTTTGAAACACTGATGTAGGAATAGTTGTTCCACCCGGTGTTCCGGTAATAATAAAAGGTTTATTATTTTTATCTAATACAATTGTTGGAGACATGGCACTCAACATTCTTTTTCCCGGCTGAATAGCATTGGCTTCACCGCCTAATGCTCCATACATATTGGCAACACCGGGCTTTACACTAAAATCATCCATCTCATCATTCATAATAAAACCTGCACCTGCAACAACAGTTCTGCTTCCATAACTATTATTTAAAGTGGTGGTGATACTTACCATATTTCCATATTCATCAATAATACTCATGTGTGTTGTTTCTTCACTCTCTTTAATTACACCGGCTTTAACGTCCTTGCTGGGCGTGGCTTTTGTTGAATCGTAATCCATCATGCGTTGCTTAAGATACACATCACTTGTTAAAGTTTTTATAGGCACTTTCCAAAAATCCGGATCACCCATATACTCGGCTCTGTCGGCAAAAGCTCTTCTTTCTGCTTCAATCATTAATTGAGTTGTTTTAGCAGTTTGAAAACCATCAAGTGTTCTATTCTCCATCATTTTCATTAATTGACAAACAATAATTCCGCCACTGCTTGATGGCGGCATACCAATAATAGAGTATCCTTTATAATTAAATTCTAATGCAGTTCTTTCTTTTACTTTATAATTTTTTAAATCAGATAAAGAAATAATACCAAAACCTTTTTGCATTTCATCAACAATTAGTTCAGCAGTTTTCCCTTCATAAAAACCTTTTTGACCGTTATCGCGAATACGTTTTAATGTTTCTGCCAGATCTTTTTGAATTAATGTATCACCACCTTTCCATTTTGTTTCTTTTACAAATGCAGAAGAAGCAGTACTATTTTTTATGAATGATTCGCGAACAGCATTTAAACTACTTGCTTCTCTGTCAGAAATAACAAAACCATTTTCTGCTAAATCAATAGCCGGTTGAATTAATATTTTGATAGGAAGTTTTGCATATTGATGCATGGCAAATAAACCTGCAACTGTTCCGGGAACACCACTTGCCTGATGACCATATTGTGATAACATCAATTGTGCGTTACCATTCTTATCTAAATACATATCTCTGGAAGCCTTACCCGGAGCGGTTTCGCGATAATCTAATGCAATAGGTTTTCCATCAGCTTTTCTTGCAACTAAAAATCCACCGCCACCAATATTACCTGCTGATGGATGAACAACTGCCAATGCAAAATTCACTGCAATAGCTGCATCAAATGCATTGCCGCCTTGTTTCATTATTGCAGCACCAATGTTTGAAGCAATAGGATTGGCACAAGCAACCGATGCTTTATTGAACGTTTGTGATTTTACGATACTGTAATGATATGGATCGATTTCTTTTCCTGCACCAACAATAGATTTTGTTTGTGCTATCACAAATATTTGAATACAAATAAATGCTGAGAGAATAATTATTTTTTTCATGACCGAAAATTATATCATTTCACTAATCCATTTAAAATTATTTGATGAAGATATTTTTTTCTTTACCTACATTCATGGTTCATTTAATCTCAATATGAAGAAAATAGTATTATCGTTTTTATTGTTGTTTATAACAATGATCAGCATTACTGCACAAACTTTACAAGGTCCTGAACAATTTTTAGGATATAAGATTGGAACAAAATTTACACGTCATTATAAAATACTTGAGTATTTTAAAACTAT
>CAILAF010000648.1 GCA_903832075.1 uncultured Chitinophagaceae bacterium | reverse complement strand
GGAATATTATTTTCGGCGCAAATATTTTTTGCCTCTTTTATATTTTGCATACTAACCGGTTGGCCGCCGCCTGAATTATTTGTGATGGTAATAATACAAAGTGGAATATTTGTTGCACCAATTTCTTTAATTGTTTTTTTTAATGCATCAATATCCATGTTTCCTTTAAATGGTGCCGGAATAGATGGATGTTTTCCTTCTTCACAAATCAAATCAATTCCTTCTGCACCTGAGAATTCAATATTGGCACGTGTTGTATCAAATAAAGTATTGCTGACAAAATATTTTCCTTTGCCACCAAGAATACTAAATAAAATTTTTTCTGCTGCTCTTCCTTGATGTGTTGGAATAACTAATGGCATCCCTGTTATTGTTTGCACCACTTTTTCGAAACGAAAAAAACTTGGACTGCCTGCATACGATTCATCGCCCTGCATAATGCCTGCCCATTGATTACTACTCATTGCACTGGTGCCGCTGTCTGTAAGCAAATCAATTAATACATCGTTTGAATGTATCAAAAATGGATTATAAAAAGCTTTATCTAAAATTTGTATTCGTTCTTCTTTTGTGTTGAAATAAATTGGTTCAACCGATTTAATACGGAATGGTTCTATGATTGTTTTCATACAATGATTATTGTTTGGAAAAATGAGTAATGAAAAATGTAAAATGAAAATGTAAACGCGGTGCGTTCAAGAGAACAAAAATTATGAAGGGCGATTGATGATATTTTTATAAATATTCATAGGGCAAATATCGGTTTATTTTTATAACCGCAAATGATTATTATCATTTCATTGAATTGAAATAAATAAATTATCCCTCCAAATGATTTTAGAATTATATTAGATGTAGCATCAAAAAATAAATCATTTTAATTGCTAAAATCTGCAATATGAAATTTCTTAGAATTAATAATATCATTTTAATTTTTTTTGTGTTGATATATTCTTCTCAAATAGTTGCACAGAGTAAAGAATATTATCCAGACCCTAATCCTGTAATACAACAAAGATTAGAAGAATGGAAAGATTTAAAATTTGGTTTATTAATGCATTGGGGTGCTTACAGTCAGTGGGGTGTAGTTGAAAGCTGGAGCATTTGTCCGGAAGATTTAGGTTGGGCAACAGGTGCACGGAAAAAAGGAGTGTCAGATAATTATTTTGATTATCTAAGAAAATATGAAGCGTTGCCAAAAACTTTTAATCCTGTAAAATTTAATCCGGAGAAGTGGGCTGCTGCAGCAAAAGAAGCAGGAATGAAATATGTTGTTTTTACAACAAAACATCATGATGGCTTTTGTATGTTTGATTCAAAATATACCAATTATAAAATAACAGATTCTTCCTGTGCTTTTTCATCAAATCCAAGAAGTAATGTTGCAAAAGAAATTTTCTCAGCATTCAGAAAAGAAAATTTTTGGGTAGGCGCTTATTTTTCAAAACCTGATTGGCATAGCGATTATTATTGGTGGAAAAAATTTCCGCCGGCAGACAGAAATGCAAATTATTCAATTCAAAAATATCCTGAGCAATGGAAAAAATTTGTTGATTATACATACAATCAAATTGATGAATTGATGAGTGATTATGGTAAGATTGATATTCTTTGGTTAGATGGTGGATGGGTTCGTAAAAAAACAGATGCTGAGGTCAAACAAGAATACGATGAACTGTACGAAAACACAAGATGGGTGCGGCTTCCGCAAAGTCAAGATATTAATATGCCTGCATTGGTTAAGCAAGTAAGAAATAAACAACCAAATACAATTGTTGTTGATCGTGCAGTGCCCGGTGAACAACAAAACTATTTAACACCCGAACAACATATTCCTGAAACCGGTTTGCCATATCCTTGGGAAACTTGTATGACGATGGGTAATAGTTGGAGCTATGTTCCGAATGATAAGTATAAATCAGCAGAAGAAATAGTTAAGAAACTTGTTGATATTGTAAGCAAAGGAGGAAACTATTTATTAAATATTGGCCCGGGCCCCGATGGAGAATTAGATCCTGTTGCTTATGACCGATTAAAGCAAATTGGTGAATGGATAAAAATAAATGGCGAATCTATTTATGGAAGCAGAATGTATACTGTATTTGGTGAAGGAGATAATATTCGGTATACGCAATCTAAAGATGGAAAAACAAAATATGTTTTTTTGTTTAATTATCCTTCAAATAAAATTCAATTGCATAAAATATCAATTCATCAAAACAGTATCCTGCAAATGTTAGGAAGTCAGCAAAAAATTAAATGGACATCCATTAATGATGGCGTGGAAATACAATTACCTGCTGAATTAGAAAAGAGTAGTAAATATGTTTGGGTATTAAAAATTCAGAAATAATTATCAATCATTGTACAATATGAAAAATAAAATATTGATTTTTAGTTTTTTGATGTTTGTTATTCATCAGTTAAATGCACAATCAAAAATTGATCCTGCAACTATTAAAAATAAAATGCAATGGTTTGCTGATGGTAAGTTGGGAATATTTATTCATGCGGGAATTTATTCGGTAAATGGTATTGATGAATCATGGAGTTTCTATAATAAAAAAATCAGTTATGCTGATTATATGAAACAGTTGAATGGATTTACTTTAAAAAATTATGATCCATCATTGTGGGCAGATATCATAAAACAAAGTGGCGCAAATTATTGTGTTATCACTACCAAACATCATGATGGTGTTGCTATGTTTGATACTAAGATGAGTGATTTAAGTATTGTAAAATCTTCTCCTGCAAAAAAAGATATGATTCAACCTTTGTTTGATGAATTAAGAAAAAGAGATATTAAATGCGGTGCATATTTTTCTTTATTGGATTGGTCTCATCATGATTACCCGGGTTTTTTAAAAGACAGTAACAAATATAAATTGGCAGATGATTATGAAAGATGGAATAAGTTTCGTTTATTTTTTCAATCGCAAATAAAAGAGATCAGCGTTAAACTAAATCCTGATTTGTGGTGGTTTGATGGAGATTGGGAACATAGTGCTGAACAATGGGAATCAGAAAAAGTTAGAAACATCATTTTAGCCAATAACCCCAAAGCCATTATTAACGGGCGTTTGCAAGGTTATGGCGATTATGAAACACCCGAACAAAATATTCCGGTATCTCGTCCAAAATATAATTGGTGGGAATTATGCATGACAATAAATGATAATTGGGGATTTCAATTTGCTGATAAAAACTGGAAAACACCTTATGAAATTATCACCATTTTTACTGATGTTATTTCTAATGGCGGAAATCTTTTATTAGATATCGGACCAAAAGCAGATGGAACAATTCCTGATGAACAAATTCATGTATTAAAAGAATTAGGTGCATGGAATAAAAGAAATGGCGAAGCTATTTTTAATACGATTGCCGGAATACCGCAAGGACATTTTTATGGTCCAACAACTTTATCAAAAGATTCAACTATTTTATATTTATTTCTGCAAGGAAATATCAGCGGCGATATTTCTTTAAAGGGAGTGAATAATAAAATTGAAGAGATAACAGTATTAGGTAATGAAATAAAATTGAATCATAAAATTGTTGGAAAGATTTCTTGGAGTAGTGTTCCCGGAATTGTTTTTATTGATGTACCCCAAAATGTTCAGGATGAATATGTAACGGTACTTAAATTAAAATTAGATAAACCAATTAGTTTGTATCGCGGTAAAGGAGGTTTTGAATAATCGCTGATGAAACAATGTTAGCTAGTCCATTCAGCAAAGGAATCTTTTGTTTCATATAATTTTAATTGAACCAATTTTGTTGAGCCTGAAATTTTTTCAAACAAAATATTTCTGATATAAATTAATATGTTTTCTGCAGATGGTTCTACTTTCCAAATAATAATATTCTCTTCGTTATTAAATAAAGAATTCTTAGCAACAAAACCTTCAGATAAAACAAGTTTATGATCTAATTTTTCAATGATGGATGTTTTAACTAATTTTTTTATTTCTTTAAAATCAATCACAAAACCAGGTGCCGATATATAATCTTTATCATCATTAGATGAAACGGTAACGTGTAATTCATAAGAATGTCCATGAATATTTTTGCAGGCTCCATCATATCCATGTATTGCATGAGCCATTTCAAAATGAAATATTTTAGTGATTCGTAACATATTCTTATATCGAATGAAGTAGTATAAAAAGACAAAATTATCCTTTATTAGTATATTTGCCTAATAACTACGCGTAACTGTAAAATATTTTTTCTTGCAACAGTATAACAGGAAATTCTTTTGCAGCGCCTGCTTTAAATAGGATAAATTTATCAGAGATGTGAGATTGATTGAATTGTTAAATATTTTGTGATGAAGAAAATTAAATTATATAAAATGCCTTCAGCATCTGAAACTATTAAAACAGAAATAGTTTGTGCTAATGATACCAATCCAATGGGATTGTTGCAAGGCGGAAGATTAGTTGAGTGGATGGATATTGCAGCTGCTGTTTGTGCTCAAACACATGCAGAAAAAATTTGTGTAACTGCTTGTATTAATAAAGTAGATTTTTTTCATCCTGCACATATTGGTGATATTATTACTATTCGTGCAAATATTACCAGAGCATTTAATACTTCAATGGAAATTGTAGTAGAAGCTTTTGGCAGGGAAGTTACAAACAAACAAAAATATTCTGTTGGTAAAGCGTATTTCATATTTGTTGCGATAGATGAAAATAAACAAGCAACATCTGTTCATGCTTTAAATCCATCAACACAAAAGCAACGCGATCAATTTCAAAAAGCATTACAGAGAAAAGAACTTTCAGAAAAAAATAAACTCATTTATTCTTAGATGAAAAATAAAGTTGAATTATTATCTCCGGTCGGTTCATTTGATTGTTTACAAGCTGCCATTAATGCCGGAGCTGATGCCATTTATTTTGGTGTTGAACAATTAAATATGCGAACTCGTTCTTCTAATTCATTTTCTGTTGATGATATTAAAGAAGTAAGTTCACTTTGCAAATCAAATAATATAAAATCATACATCACATTGAATACAGTGATGTATGAACATGATATGCAATTATTGCGAACTATTTTAAAAGAAGTAAAAAAACAAAAAATTGATGCAGTGATTGCTGCCGATTTTGCCGTAATAGAATATTGCAATGAATTAAAAATACCATTGCATATTTCAACGCAGGCAAATATTAGTAATATTGAATCGGTTCAGTTTTTTTCACGCTTTGCAGATGTAGTTGTTTTGGCAAGAGAACTTACTTTAAAACAAGTTGAACATATTTGTAAAGAAATAAAAAGAAAAAAAATAAAAGGTATTTCAGGCGAATTGTTGAAAGTTGAAATGTTTATTCATGGTGCATTATGCATGGCTGTTTCCGGAAAATGTTATTTGAGTTTACATACACAAAACGCATCTGCAAATCGTGGCGCATGCACGCAAAACTGCCGTCGGCCTTATAAAGTAATTGATACAGAAACGAATGAAGAATTATTGATTGACAATGAATATATCATGTCGCCAAAAGATTTATGCACCATTAATATTCTTGATCAAATCATAAAAACCGGTGTTGATGTTTTAAAAATCGAAGGAAGAAGTAAAGGTGCTGATTATGTATATACTGTTACGCAATGTTATCGCGAAGCGTTGCAATCAATCCAAGATAAAAATTATACGAAAGAGAAAATTGAAGAATGGGAGAATAAATTAAAGACTGTTTATAATCGGGGTTTTTGGGAAGGATATTATTTAGGAAGAAAGTTAGGAGAGTGGACACCGCATCCCGGTTCTGCTGCAACAGAAAAGAAAGTTTATGTTGGAAAAGGAAGTAAATATTATCCTAAAATAAAAGTGGGAGAATTTATTATTGAATCAGGAAATATTAAGCAAGGCGATACATTAATGATTACCGGTCCTGCTATTGGTATGGCAAAAGAAAAGATGGAAACATTAATTGTAAATGGAAT
>CAILAF010000647.1 GCA_903832075.1 uncultured Chitinophagaceae bacterium | reverse complement strand
TTAGTGGGACAATATATTCAGCAAAAAGGGAAATCGTATGAAATGTTGTCTCATTTATTAATTGCAGGAATTGTTTTTGTTTTTGCAGGTTATTGTTGGGATATGGTTTTCCCGATCAACAAAAAAATATGGACCAGCAGTTACACTATTTATACAACAGGCCTGGCCATGATCAGCATTTCTGTATTGATCTATTTAATAGAATTTAAAGAAGCAAAAGGTGCATGGAGTAAGTTCTTTGATGTGTTTGGGAAAAACCCGCTATTTATTTTTGTATTAAGTGGATTCTTACCAAGACTATTAGGATTGATAAGAATTACTGATGGTTTTAGCGCTACCGGAAAACCAATTTATTTGTCGCCATTCGGCTGGTTCTATGAACATATTTGCAAAAATGTTACAGCCGATCTGCGTGTTGGTTCTTTGTTGTATGCAATTGTGATGATCATTTTTTACTGGAGTATTGTGTATGTTTTGGATAAGAAAAAAATATATATCAAAGTATAGTTCTTATTTCTTATGCAGAGTCTATTCAATCTATGAATTAGAACAATATAACCAAGTTTTCAAATTTGCAATTTTTTTGTTTTATACTATTCAATCAACTTATGCCCGCATTAATGTTATAACTCGGATAGTTAAAAACAAAAATTTTAGAATCATTTTAAAAATATATGTACATTCGAATTTTTACTGTCTATTACATAAACTATGATTACACAATTACTTTACATTGATCCGGGAACGGGAAGTTTATTATTTCAAGCATTACTATCTGGATTCTTTACCATTTTACTTTTCTTTAAAAAAATTAAAATGTATATCCTGTATAAATTCAAAAAAAAGGATGACTCAAAATCGGATGCATGATAGAACCTAATTATTTATCCTTTAGAGACCCGGATGCCTTAGTTATAAAAAAGGATGGTTTATATTTCCGATATCTTATGCTGAGCTATAAAGCTGAGTATGACCATTTAATGCAATCAGGTTTATATCAAAAGTTGATTGATCAGGGTTTAATGATTGCACACGAAGAAGTGGCAGTAGATTCAATAGATACTAACATATACAAACAAATATTTCCGCAACAAATTTCATTTCAGAGTTACCCTTTTGAGTGGTCTTTTAGTCAATGGAAAAAAGCAATCCTGAGTTTTCTGACTATCAATCGTATTGCTTTGCAACATGGTATGATTTTAAAAGATGCAACACCTTATAATTTCTTTCTGCAAAAAGGTAAAGCTGTTTTATTAGATACCTCTTCTTTTCAATTCTTTAAAGAAAATGATGTTTGGATTGCTTACCGTCAATTTTGTGAGGAATTTTTAGGCCCACTTGCATTGATGAAATATAATGGTGCACGTTGGGCAAAATTATTAAGTTCTCATATTCATGGATTACCGCTTGATTTCATCAGCAAGCAACTCAGCCTAAAATCAAAATTCAACCTTACTTGTCTAATACATATTCATTTACACAAAAGATTTCATGCAACTCAATCAAAATCGCAGAATAAAAAACCAGAACAACATGGTTTTTCAACTGCAAAATTATTGAACATGCTAGAGTTAATGGAATCTGGTATTGGTTCATGGGAAACCGCTTATCCATATGAACATCATTGGGTAACTTATTATGAAGAAGATATTGAATCCCCTGCCTATTTAGCGGATAAGGAAAGCAAAATAACAGAATGGTTGAATGAAACGAAACCCAAAACGGTGCTTGACCTTGGCGCCAATACCGGTTTATTTTCTTTTATGGCTGCAAAAAATGCTGAACGTGTTGTTGCAGTTGAATTTGATGAGGTCTGCGTTGACAAGATTGAATCCACTATACAAAATGAGGGAATCACAAATATTACAGCACTAGTTGCAGATATCAGTGAAAGTACAGGTGGCCTCGGCATATTAAACAGAGAATATACTCCGCTGGTACAAAGAGGCGAATCAACGATGGTGATGGGTTTAGCATTAATTCATCACTTATGCATCACCAAGTATTTCGATTTAGCACATATTGCCGAGTTATTTGCCACTTTAAGCAAACAATATGTTATAATAGAATTTATTCCTAAAGAAGATCCAAAAGTTCAATTATTGCTCGCTAACAGAAAAGATGTTTTCGAAAATTACAGAGAAGAAATTTTTTTAAAAGAATTCAGTGAAAAATTTACATTAATCGGTAACCATGGGTTTTCTAATTCTTTGAGAAAGATTTTTCTATTCAGAAAAAAATTAATAAATGAATTATAATTTCTTTAAACGGTCGTCCATTGCTATTGTATTATTACCCTATATTGCTTTCTCACTTAAATTACTGACACAGTCATCCTATACTACATTTACTGCTGTAACTTTTTTTTTGATTATTCTTTTATCCATTGAATTGATTTACAGACATATTACAAAATCAAACCGGCTTTTTAATGTTATTCTGTCGATATTAACCATCTCGGTTATTGTTACCTTCTTTTACGGACAACTGATTGTTTCTTCGGCAACCAACAGTTTCATGTCAAGTTCAAAGCTGATGAATTTCAGACAAAGGGACTCAATTCTTTATTTATTAATTTTTTTGATTTTGATTCAAATAATTTTAATCAAAAAAAGACATTTTTATAATATACTTACAAACATGTTTTGTGTTGTACTTTTTTTGTCAAATCTTTCATTATTCGCTTATAATAAATTATCTCCCCAAAAAAATAAAACAGAAATACAACAAAGCAATTCATTCTTAATAAACAACAATACAACTGCAAAGCCACTCCTATTCATCCTGACAGATGAATATAGTTCTCCCGACGAGTTATTCAAATTATATAAAGATTCGAGCATATATAATTTTTCAGACAGCCTCACAAAAACCGGATGGACTGTTAAAAAATCTTTTAATACATCTTGTGCAGCTACTGCTTCAGTCTTCAGTTCAATTATGAATTTCAATCTTTCAAAAAAAGACAGCAGTTTCCGCAAACTGGAAACGACTAACTTGGTAATGAAATATTTAATGAATCCCGGTTTGTGTGATAGTTTGAGATCGAAAAATGTGAATTTTATTAATTTCGGAATTTTTGATTTCTATGATCATAAATCTTTAACACCACTTTATCCTGAGACCCGACTTTATCATTTCCCCAAAAATTTTGCAGAATTATTTTTATATAAATCATTATTTTGTTACGTATTTTATAAAAGTGCTAATTTTAAACCTTACGGTTTGAATAATAGCATTTTCCCTTCTGAATTACATAATAAATTTATCTTTTCAAAACTGTCTGATTCTGTTTCAAAGGCAACCAAAAATACTTTTGTATATGCACATTTTTTTATGCCGCATCCTCCTTTCATATTTACACCAGAATTTCCATTTCGTCCTATAACAACAGATAATTATTATTCATATTGGAAGTTTTCCAATATCAAACTTGCAGAACTGTTAAAAAAACTTACTAAGGAAAATAAATACAGAATAATTATTACCGGCGATCATGGTTTCAGAGGTGATGATAAAATAAATCCTTTGAAGACTTTTTCTGCCTATTGGGGATTTGAAAAATCAGATATTGACAATGTTGAAGCTGTTGATGATATTGGCCTTCTAATTAATGCCTACTTACACTAAATATTTACCTGCTATTTTACATCACCATATTCTTATTACTATTTCATTAAGAATATGATGAACCACAGTTATAATTCTCAAATATGTTATGTGATGCCACCGTTGCTCTCATGATCATGGTAAATAATCCCGGTAGTTGGGGGCATATTTTTTCTCCTTTAGAACATGCCACCTGGCATGGATGCACGCCAACAGATCTGGTATTTCCTTTCTTTTTATTTGCCGTTGGAAACGCCATGAGTTTTGTGATGCCCCGATTTGAAAAACTGGGAACGGCTTATGCTTTAAAAAAAGTATTCAAAAGAGCGATACTCATTTTTGTGATCGGCCTGTTATTGAACTGGAGTCCCTTTGTGATGTATAATGCAAAGAATGAGTTGGTCATAAAAACATGGACATGGTTAAACAGCAGCGGCAGCCTTTCCGGTATTCGTATGCTGGGTGTGTTACAAAGAATTGCATTATGCTATTTATTCGCTTCGCTGATCGTTTATTTTTTTAAAACAAAAGGTGCTTTTCTAATCAGTTGTATTATTTTATTAGCGTATTGGTTGATCTGTATATTATTGGGTGATGCCAATGATCCATATAGTTTATCGGGATATTTCGGAACGAAAATCGATATTAATTTATTTGGACTGGCACATGTATATAAAGGCGAAGGTGTTGCATTTGATCCGGAAGGATTAATGAGTACCATAACCGCCATTGTTCAGGTGGTATTTGGTTTTTTGGTAGGTCAATACATTCAGCAAAAAGGTAAAACCTATGAAATGTTATCCAATCTTTTTATCACCGGTGTTGTATTGATTTTCGCAGGCTATTGCTGGGATATGGTATTTCCTATCAACAAAAAAATATGGACAAGCAGTTACACTGTTTATACAACAGGATTAGCAACCATTACCATTGCTATCCTTATTTACTTAATCGAATTCAAAGAAGTGAAAGGTACATGGAGTAAGTTCTTTGATGTGTTCGGAAAAAATCCTTTGTTCATTTTTGTAATGAGTGGTTTTTTACCAAGACTATTAGGATTGATCAGAATTACTGAGGGTTTTAATCCAAATGGCAAACCTATTTACACTTCGCCATTTGGCTGGTTTTACGAACATGTTTGTAAAAATGTTGCTGCCGATTTGCGTGTTGGTTCTTTACTGTATGCGATTGTGATGATTATATTTTATTGGAGTATTGTGTATATTTTGGATAAGAAGAAAATATATATCAAAGTATAACGAAAGCATTGTTGGTCCCCGACCAACAATGGCAGTAACGAGGTTTTTGAAGTAGGCTAGATTTCCATTGTAATCTATCGTTTTCTTTTACTCCTCTCCAAGGCATCTTTTGGGTTTCTTTTGCTTTTGGTGAAGCAGACCAAAAGAAATCTCGAAGAAGCTGTGGAGAAATCCATATTTTGGAAAACTGTAGTTGATTCTTTTTGTCAGCCACTAACTAAAGTTTAAAAGCCAAAGACAAAAGAACTTACTACCTAAACATTTTTTCTGCCTGTACAATACTTTCCGGTTTTCCTACATCCATAAATTTTGTATGGGAATGATCGAAGTATTGAATTTTATTGTCAGCACATAAACTTAAATAAACATCCACCATTGAAAATTTTCCTTGTTGTTTGATCAACGAAAATATTTTCGGATTGATTATATGAATACCACTAAATGCTTTTGGCCTCACCCCCGACCCCTCTCCAAAAGAGAGGGGAGCTGGCTTTTCTTCACCGGTTTTAATATTTCTCCAGCCGCATAATTGCTGTTGCTGATTGAATAAAAAATAACGCGATGTATCTCTTTCAGTCACCGCTAAAGTAGCCAATGCATTATTTTTTTTATGCTGATCGATCATCGCACTTAAATCAAGATCAGTTAAAATATCAACATTCATCAACACAAAATCATCATTAAAAAACCAAGCAGCTTTTTGTAAACCACCGCCTGTTTCTAATACAGCATCTGTTTCATCACTAATTGAAATTGTACTTCCCCAACCTTTATTTATTTCAATGGCATTAATAATTTGATCTGCAAAGTGATGCACATTAACAATCACTTCTTTAATTCCAAATTGTTGTAAGTATTCAATATTTCTCTGCAATAAACTCTTTCCGTTAACAATAGCCAATGCTTTAGGATGATTGTCGGTAAAGGGCTTCAGTCTTGTGCCCAATCCTGCAGCCAATATCATTGCCCGAATACCCCCAACCCCTAAAGGGGAGTTATTATCGTTACCCATTTACTTTTCGTTTTATAAAAATTATTTCTTCCAACTTTTTTATTACTATTTCAAACCTTTTTAATATTT
>CAILAF010000646.1 GCA_903832075.1 uncultured Chitinophagaceae bacterium | reverse complement strand
CCAGTTTTATAGATGAAATGTTGATTACAATAAATAATAATAATGTCTTTTACTTTTTAACTGTTCAGTAAAATAATTAGTTTTATAAATATATATTGAAAAGAAATAATTTTCATTAAAATAATTTTATGAATACCACAAAATCAAAACCGATTATTACTATTATAATTATTTCCCTATTATTTTCTTTCAAACCAAAAAAAGATTATCCATTTCCTTTTCTCAATCCCGATTTAAGTATTGAAGCAAGAGTAAATGATTTAGTTGGAAGAATGACTTTGGATGAAAAGATCGGTCAGATGATGAATGATGCACCGGCAATTGAAAGATTAAATATTCCTGAATATAATTGGTGGAACGAATGTTTGCATGGTGTTGCCCGTGCAGGATTGGCAACTGTTTTTCCGCAAGCCATTGGTTTAGGTGCAACATGGGATGAAGATTTGATGCTGAAAGTTTCAACTACTATATCTGATGAAGCAAGAGCAAAGCATCACGAGTTTGTTAAAAATGGCAAAAGATCAATTTATCAGGGGTTAACTTTTTGGTCGCCCAACATAAATATTTTTCGTGATCCTCGTTGGGGAAGAGGGCAAGAAACTTATGGAGAAGATCCATATTTAACCGGAAGATTAGCAGTTCAGTTTATTAAAGGATTGCAAGGCGATGATCCAAAATATTTTAAAACTATTGCAACAGTTAAACATTTTGCTGTTCATAGCGGACCAGAATTTAATCGCCACACATTCGATGCAAAAATAAATGAAAAAGATTTTCGTGAAACTTATTTACCGCAATTTGAAATGGGAATTAAAGAAGGAAAAGCATATTCAGTAATGTGTGCTTACAATAGATTAAATGGTGAAGCTTGTTGCGGAAGTAATCATTTGCTTACTGATATTTTAAGAAATGAATGGAATTTTAAAGGATATGTTGTTTCTGATTGCGGAGCAATTGATGATATTTATGAACGACATAAAATTGTAAAAACTTCTGATGAAGCTGCTGCATTGGCAGTAAAATCGGGTTGCGATTTAGAATGCTTATCAACCTACAAACATTTAAAAGAAGCTGTTGCCAATAAATTAATTACTGAAGCGGAAATTGATGTTGCTGTAAAAAGATTATTTACCGCACGTTTTAAATTAGGAATGTTCGATCCGCCGGAAATAGTGAAGTACACAAAGATTCCTTACAGCGTTGTTGATAGTAAAGAACATCATCAATTAGCATTGGAAGCTGCACATAAATCTATTGTTCTTTTAAAGAATGAAAATAATTTATTGCCGTTAAATAAGAATATTAAAACTATTGCTGTTATTGGACCAAATGCAGATGAAGCAACAATGTTATTGGGGAATTATAATGGAACTCCATCCGATCCTATCACACCATTAAGAGGCATTCGCGAAAAATTATCTCAAGCAAAAATTTTATATGCACAAGGTTGCGAGTTGGCAGAAGGAATATCATCCATAAAAAAAGATTCAGTAGAAAAATTAAAACAAAAAGCAATTCAAATTGCTAAACAATCTGATGTTGTTATTATGTGCATGGGACTTTCACCTAATTTAGAAGGAGAAGAAATGAATGTTGCCATTGATGGATTTAAAGGTGGTGACAGAACAAAACTTGATCTTCCTTCTAGCCAAGAAGAATTAATAAAAGAAATTCAATCATTAGGTAAACCAATCGTTTTGGTTTTATTAAATGGAAGTGCATTATCTATTAATTGGGAAAATAAAAATATTCCTGCCATCATTGAAACATGGTATCCGGGGCAAGCTGCAGGTACAGCCATTGCAGATGTTTTGTTTGGTGATTTTAATCCCGCAGGAAGATTACCTGTAACTTTTTATTCATCAGTAAATGATTTGCCTTCGTTTGAAGAATATAATATAACCACACAAACATATCGCTATTTTAAAGGAGATGTTATTTATCCATTTGGATATGGATTGAGTTACACAAATTTTCATTATGATAATTTAAAGATCAATCAACAAAACAAAGCAGGAACTGAAGTTAAACTTTCTGTTGATATAAAAAATACAGGAAAGGTTTCAGGCGATGATGTAGTGCAGGTATATGTTTCAAACAAAACATCAACCGGTCATATTCCTATTCGGGCATTAAAAGCATTTAAAAGAATTTATTTAAAAGCAGGTGAAACAAAAACAGTTAACCTTTCCATAAAGCCCGATGCATTTTCAATTATTAATGATGACAATAAAAGAGTAATTGTTCATGGAAAATTTGAAATAACTG
>CAILAF010000645.1 GCA_903832075.1 uncultured Chitinophagaceae bacterium | reverse complement strand
GTTTTTAGTTGATTATAATTTGTTTCAAAAAACAAAAGTGGAAGCAGATACTTCTATAGTTTTTGAAAAGAAAGATGCAATGAAAAAAGACCTCACCCCTTCTTTTTCCACAGGAAATGGAAATGCGGGTGAGGCACTAATTTCATTGATGGAAGGATTATTATCAGAGGAAGAATCTACTTTGATGAATGAAAAAACAAATGCAGATACATGGTTGCAGAAAGAGTTTGCATTATATCAGCAAACAAAGTTAACTGCGGATACTTCAATAGTATTTGAAAACAAAGATGTTTTAAAACGTAAAGAAAGAAGAGTAATTCCGTTGTATTATTATATTGCAACAGCTGCTGCCATATTGTTATTAATGGGTTTATTCTTTTTAAATAATAATAATGGAGGGCATCAATTTGCTGAGAAAAAAACAAATGCAGTTACTAATCAAGTTGCAAATAATGATAATGTAAAGATTATTGATAAAATAAATGCTACAAAAGCAAACACCGTAACGCCTTCCAAAATAAGTACTTCAAGAGTAGCAAACAAACAGTTGGCAATGAAGAAAGAAGTGAATAAAGAAAACAAGTTACCTGTTTCTAATCCAACTAATTTACCATTAACTAAAAAGGAAGAGCAACCA
Source organism: uncultured Chitinophagaceae bacterium (assembly GCA_903832075.1). Taxonomy (GTDB): domain Bacteria; phylum Bacteroidota; class Bacteroidia; order Chitinophagales; family Chitinophagaceae; genus CAILAF01. Next base: position 1,289 of record CAILAF010000645.1, on the reverse strand, counting down.
TTATTAGCTGAAATTAAAAAGGAGGATGTAAGTAATAAGATTGAACAGCCCAATATCAAGAATAATGAAACAGTGGCTAACCGTCAGCCGGAACTACTTGCAGAAGTACATCAATCAGCTGCAAGCCAAGAAGAGTTTCTATCGTTAAAAGAAATGGCAGTGGCAAAAATAAAGGAAACTACTTTGGATAAAACCACTCTTGAAGAAGAAAAGAAAGCAGGCCGATTAAAAAGATTCAGCGGTTGGGATTTGGCGAAAGTTGCTGCTAAAGGCTTCAATACACTTACCGGAAGCAATGTAAAGGTAGAGCCTAAATACAATGATAATGGCGATGTGGAAGCATATGCTGTTGCAGCAGGAAATTTTGAAATTTCAAGAGGAAGATAAGTACAGAATCATCTGACTACATCTTCAAGAATTAAGTGCTACCTTTGCATTTAATTATTTACAATTACAACACAATTTTAAATGGATTCATTAGTAAAAAAGCCGGTTATAATATATGCCGAAAGCACACCAAACCCTTCTTCGATGAAGTTTGTAGCAAATATGATGCTTGTAGAAGGTGGCGGAACAGCTCAATACCTATCGAAAGCAGAAACAAAAGATGCACCGCTGGCGGCTAAGTTATTTGAGTTTCCTTTTGTTAAAGCTGTTTTTCTGGCATCTAACTTTGTAACAGTTTCTAAAATTGATGCGATTCAATGGGAAGATATTACTCTTGAACTTCGTGATTTTATTCGAACTTATATAAGTGATGGCAACCCGATAATTACTGCAATGCCTTCAACAGAAGTTGCTGTTGATAATACATTCACTGAAAAGAAAGAAGTGTTTACCGAACATGTTGCTCCTGCAAATGAAATAGAAGTAAAGATTGTGGAAACTCTTGAACAATACATTCGCCCAGCGGTGGAAGGCGATGGCGGCAGTATTACATTTAAAAATTATTCTGAAGGTGTTGTAACTGTTCAGATGCGCGGTGCTTGTAGCGGTTGTCCTTCGTCAACAATCACTTTGAAAGCAGGCATTGAAGCAGTACTAAAGAAAATGGTACCTGAGGTAACTTCGGTAGTGGCAGAAGCTATGTAAATATCGACAGTCATTTAAAACCATCTGGTATTGTTAACAGATGGTTTTTTTATTTAAGTATGTTAAGAAATATTAAACATAATTAATATAAAAGGGTATTATAAATAATCTATTTTTACAAATTAATTATTGCATCGCAGTAAATGAAGAAAACAATTACTTTATCATTATTTATTTTATTATTTGTTCAGAGTTTT
>CAILAF010000644.1 GCA_903832075.1 uncultured Chitinophagaceae bacterium | reverse complement strand
TATTTTTAAATTTTTTGTTGGATCGTTTGCTAATTGATACTCTTTGTTTTTAATCAATTCATTTTCTACTGAAGTTGTTTCTCTCATTTGATTAGTTAATTCAATCAATTCATTTACATAATTAGCAATTGTTTTATGCAAACTTCTAAAATCAAAAGGCAACACATCTGCATCTGCCATGCGCAAAGCCGTTCTGCCTGCGGCTTTCGACAATGCAGCACCATAAATAAATCCGGGATCTTTAAATCTTATAAAATGATCGTAAGAATCATAAATGGAATGATAATCACCACCACTTCCTTCTCCGCCAAAACCTAAATTCAAACTTGGCACACCATCATGTTGTAAGAAAGATGAATAATCAGAACCGGAACCTAATGCCCCTAATGTTAATCCTTTTTTATTCATTGCATTTTTCTTTGCTGTTGTTGTTGATGCACGAACTATTTCAGATGCTTTACTTCTTTCAAATACACTAACATTTGTTTGCGGATCTTTTACATCTTTTGCAATTTCATACATCATCGTTTCTAATGCTTGCGAACCCGATGCACCAAAGAATCCACGACTATAATCATCCGTATTAATATACAATATTGCTTTTTGTTGTAATTCTGTTGCATGATCTTCTGCCCATTCTGTTGATCCTAATAAACCTGGTTCTTCTCCATCCCATGCACAATACACTAAAGTTCGTTTTGGTTTCCATCCTGTTTTTACTAATTCACCAATTGCTCTTGCTTCTTCTAATAATGCTGCTTGCCCGCTGATTGGATCATCAGCACCATTCACCCATGCATCATGATGATTACCGCGTATTACCCATTCATCAGGATATTGAGAACCTTTCATTATTGCAATAACATCATAACATGGACGAATCTTCCAATCAAATTCCAACTTCAAATGCACTTTTGTTTTTCCCGGACCAATATGATAAGTAAACGGTAATGAACCACGCCAATCATCAGGTGCAACGGGACCTTCCAATGCTTCTAACAAAGGTTGCGCATCATGATAACTAATTGGAAGAACAGGAATTTTTAAAATAGTTGGTGCATCATTTCTATCTATTCGTTTTGCATTTTCTGTTGCGCCAATTCCGGGTGTTAATGGATCGCCGGGATAAATAACCATATCCATTACACTTCCGCGTTGCACACCATATTCACTTTTATATGCGCCTTTCGGATAAACATCACCTTGATAATATCCATCATCTTTTGGATCAGAATAAATAATGCAACCAATTGCGCCATGTTCATAAGCTACTTTTGGTTTTATTCCTCTCCAACTTCTTCCATATTTTGCAATAACAATTTTTCCTTTTACATCAATTCCTAATTTGTCTAACTCATCATAATCGTTTGGTAAACCATAATTCACAAAAACTAATTCGGCTGTAACATCACCATCAGCACTCCATGCATTATATGTTGGCAACTGACCATCTTGTCCACTTGTTCCATCTTCTTTTAATGCAGGTTCTTTTAACAAAGCTTTGTAAACTGTTGGAGATGTCATTTCCAAAATTCTTGTTTTAGGAATCGGAAATAATACTTGATATGTTTCAATTTTTGCATCCCATCCCCATGATTTATATTTTTCTAAAATAGTTTCAGCTACTTCTTTTCCGCCCGGAGAGCTTATGTGGTGCGGCTTTGCGGATAATTGTTTAATTGTTGCACCAATATTTTGCGGATTGATGATGGCATCAAATTTTTGTTCGAGTTGAATTTGATCAGTCGCATTTTTTTCTGTAAAACCACTAATACTTTTTGTTTGTGCAAATATTGTTTGTGATGATAAAACAATAATGAAGATGAAAAATTTTTTCATAAATGATTTTATGTTTTAGAATAGAATGATGAATGTACTTTGTTTGATTAGAAATCAAAAAACAAAATGATGAATAATTTCTTCTTACGTGAAAGAATTATTTTTTTATTTCTTAAACATATCCGGATGTTGTTTATTCCATATTGTTGCATCCTGATAAATTTTTGCAACGGCTAATATTGTTGCTTCGTCATATAATTTTCCAATGAAAGTAATGCTCGTTGGTAAATTCATTCTTTTATCAAATCCTGTTGGAACACATACAACCGGATGTCCGGTTAAATTAGTAATAGCAGATTGATTATCGCTTCCGCGAGTTGGACAAATAATTACATCGAATTGATTGATCACTTCGTTTACTTTCTTCATCAATAAATAACGATGACGCTGTGCATTAATATATTCTACCGCACTCATTAAACGTGATGTTCTAAATTGATTTGGCCAATCATTCTTTCCTTGTCGTGTTAATTCATCATCAATATTATATCGTGTTAATTCATCAAACTGTGCGGCACATTCTGCATCAATAACAACACCCATAATATTAAAATTATACACACCGCTATCAGGAAAATCAACTGGAATTAATTGAACACCCATTTTTTTAAACTCATTCAAAACTTTCCATTCGTTGCGAGAGGTATCGGTTATTTTGTCAAAATAATTTTTTGCATAAGCAACTTTCAGTTTTTTTATATCAATATTATTTTTATAATTGAAAGGTTTATTCACTGCACATAAATCATTGCCATCAGTTCCATGAATATAATTGAATACAATCGCAGCATCTTCGGCACTTCTGCAAATAGGTCCAACCTTATCTAAACTATAACTCAATGCCATAGCCCCGGTTCTGCTAATGCTGCCAAACGTAGGCCGCAAGCCTGTTGCACCGCATGTTGATGATGGTGAGATTATACTTCCCCATGTTTCCGTACCAATAGCAAATGGAACTAAACCTGCAACTGTTCCTGATGCAGAACCTGCAGAAGAACCAGATGATCCATATTTTAAATTCCATGGATTTTTTGTTCTGCCGCCATACCAATAATCGCCCATTGCCAATGCACCTAAAGTAAATTTTACAATAAATATTGCACCGGCTTCTCTTAGTTTTAAATAAACAAACGCATCTTCATCAATAGTTTGATTTTTATATGGTGCAGCACCCCACGTTGTTTTTGTTCCTTTTACTGCAAATAAATCTTTCAATCCAAATGGAATACCATGCAACGGTCCGCGATATTTTCCTTTTGCAATTTCTGCATCAGCTTGTTTTGCTTGTTGTAAAGCCATTTCTTCAGGAATGCTTATCACGCATTGTAATGTATCGCCGAATTTTTTTAATCGCTCTATAAAAAATTTAGTCAGTTCAACAGAAGTAATTTTTTTATTTTTTATTAATGAGGACAATTGCAATACAGAATAAAAAGCCAATTCATTTTTATCTTTTGGTAATTGAACATTTGTTGGAATGTTCCAATTAACAGCTTCTTGTTTTTCATTGAATTTCATTCCCGGCAAAACCGGACTTTGCCATAAACTCAATGGTATATTATTGTTCAATGAAAGTTTGTGCATCAATTTATAATTTGCTTCATTATCTTTCACTGCATCATACATGGTATCAATTTCTTTTTGTGTGAAAGAAAGATCGAACAACTTTGCAGTTGATTTTAAATCTTGTTTTGTGATAATTGTGTCTTGTGATTTTGCATTGATGATGCTCAATACAAATAAAAAAGGGATGATTATTTTTCTCATATTGCGAAAGTTACAACGAGAAAATAAAATAAAAAATAGAATTTAATTTAATACAGAATAATTACAATTAAACAGTTTCAGTTTTTATATTTCTGGATAAATAAGAATTATAATCAGGAATGGTTACATCATATTCTTTATGCATAAAAGGAGAGGTCATTAAAAAGTCTGCGGTTGATCTGTCACAAGCCATGGGTATATTCCAAGCAACACCCAAACGCAGCAAGGCTTTCACGTCACTATCGTGCGGTTGTGCTTCCATTGGATCCCAGAAAAAAATCATTACATCAATTTCTCCCTGAGCAATCATGCTACCAATTTGTTGATCCCCGCCTAAAGGACCGCTTAATAATTTTTTAACAGGACGATCTAAAGATTCTTCCAACATTTTTCCTGTTGTTCCGGTTGCAATCAATTCGTGTTTGGCTAATGTGGTTTTATTAAAAATTGCCCATTCGGTTAAATCTGCTTTCTTATGATCATGTGCAACTACTGCAATTCTTTTTCTTGCGCCTATTGTTCTCGTAGTTGTCATGATATTTTTTTTGATTAATTCCTGATTATAAAGTAACCTATGGTAATTAAAAACGAATTACTGCAAAAATTGAAAAGCCTGTTCCTCTACCAATATTCCTGCCGGTAATATCTTGAAAGAGGTTCAAATAAATTTGTGTTGCTTTTGTCACTTTTCTTCCTGCACCAACTTCCATTCTAAAATAACTATAATCTCTATTTACACCATCTGGTGTAGCGCCAACAATATAGTTGCTACTTGAATTTACAAAACTAAGTTTCCCTGTTAATTTCCAATCATCATCTAATGCAGTCCCGAATGTTGCAGAACCAAAAAATTGTGTTGGCCCATAACTCGAAAAATACTGACGAGCCCCGGCCTCGAAAACATAGTATGAACTTTTCCAAATTTCCTGAGTTGATCCGGAATAATCTAATTTCAATTCAGCTCCTGTAGTTTGAAAACCAACAAATGGTGGTGTAACAGAAGAAATGGTAGATGGTAATGGCATGTTTTGATATAATGGAATAATGATAGATCCTGTAATAGAAAAATGTTTTTGCGGATCAGTCATTTGAGTAAAATAAGTAAGTCCGAGTGATACATCTCCTAAACTTCCATTCTGTATTAATCGAACACTATCAGAATAAGTTTGTACTACTAAAGGAATATTAAAAACAAATTCCCATTTTCTATCAATACCAGCTGCACCATATATTCCAAAATAGTTAGAAGTAAATTTTCCGCCACTTGAATAAGAATTATATAAACCATTCTTGTCCCAATATCCACCTGCGTGATAATAGTTATATGTTGGAGCAAGCATGAAGCGACCGGCACCCACAGGAAATTGTGCCATTGCTTTTTGATGAAAAGTTGAAACAATTATCAACACATATACCAATAAAAATATTTTCTTCATAAGGATTGATTATATAAAAAATTTATAGCGGCACCCTAAACACTTCTTTCATCCATACATTTTGCAGTTGGTAATAACCTGGATCAAGATCAGTAATACATTCTGCACATGTATATGTTTCTTTTTTCAGTACACGCAACTGGTTAATAAATGTATAAACGCATTGAGGCGGTGTTATATTATTTTTTAATGAAAAACCTGCCAAAACAGAACATTTGATTAATGAAGAAAAATTAACAGGATCAAAATAAGTCCATGTTCTCAATAATAAATCTTTAGTTACACCAAAACGATTGTTTTTGATATAATCCTGCAAAACAGAAATAGGCCAATCATATTTTTTTGCCTTTTCTGATATTGAATACATTAATGGAATGTCCATTAACAAAGGTTTTTCCATTAACACGCCTCTTGGTCTTCCATCCAAAGCGGCAACCGCTGCTGCTATTCCGGCACCTTGTCCTACTCCGGAAACAATAACCCGAGAAGTATCTAATCGCATTTGCGTGTTTCTATACACAAAATCTAAACCACGTAAACAATCCAAATAAATACCACGATAAATAAATCTTTGTTTACTATTTACTTCAGAAATAAAATATTCTGAGTTGCTTTTACGTAAACCAATTGTCATCACAGCAATGTCTCTTCTATAATCGGGTTTTACATCTGCTTTGAAATCTGGCATTTTAACAAGCACAGGAAATTTTCCTTTTTCATTGGGTATAGATAACCAAGCAAAAGATTTGACATCATCCACAGATTGGAACTCTACATAATAAATATCAATTGCTTCGGTAGAAAGTTCGCTTTTCTTTACTACACTAAACTTTGGATCAATATTATATAATTCTCTTTTTGCATCTTCCCAAAACGCTTGAAAGTCGCTTGGTCTATATGTTACAGAAGAAATTTTTTCTGGTTCAACAGCTATCACATACTTAATTGAATCATAATAATGATTGGTATTAATAACAATAATTACAGTATATAAACCAGGCGCAAACCGAGATCGATCAAATTCAATATATTTTACTAAAGATGATTTTGCTGTGATAAAAATTCCCGGGCTATCATGAAAAATAATAACATTCGAATCGTTGATAACACTTACAGCCATTGATCCACGTTGATTATCTTCTATTTCATTTTTCATTTTAATTGAATAACCAATATGCAAATCCTTGCTGTGAAAAATGGCGTCTTTATTAAATAATTTTATTTTAAAGGATAAAGAATTAGGCTCACGGCTTTGTGAAATAGCAGAAAAAACAATAAACAATAAACACATAATAATACAATGTTTAAAGAAAATGCGGCGGCAATAACATTGTAAAATATTATGCATGAGTACGGATGTTTTTTTAGTAACGTTTTTTAGCGCAAAAAATTATCTCACCGTTTCGTTACAATATATATTAACAGCAAGTTATAATATCTACATAAAAAAACCATTCTGTTTATTAGAATGGTTTTTACTTGCTAATCTGTATACTTTGTTTTTTATTCGTCTTTTGCTGCGGTACCAAGTTGTTCCAATGCAATTTTTGCTCTTATCTTTCCTTCTATTTCATTGGCCAATTCGGGATTATCGTGTAATAATTGTTTAACAGAATCGCGGCCTTGTCCTAATTTATTACTATCATAACTAAACCAACTTCCGCTTTTTTGAACAATTCCTAATTCAACTCCCATATCAAGTATCTCTCCTAATTTGCTAATCCCTTCTCCAAAAATAATATCAAATTCTGCAGCGCGAAATGGTGGTGCTACTTTATTTTTAACCACTTTTACTTTTACATGATTACCAACAGCAACATCGCCATCTTTAATTTGAGTCATACGACGAATATCTAAACGAATAGATGCATAAAACTTTAATGCATTACCACCGGTTGTTGTTTCGGGGTTACCAAACATAACGCCAATCTTTTCACGCAACTGATTAATAAAAATGCAAATGGTATTTGTTTTACTTATAGTTGCAGTTAGCTTTCGCAAAGCCTGACTCATTAATCTTGCATGTAATCCCATTTTACTATCGCCCATTTCGCCTTCTAATTCGCTTTTGGGAACCAATGCCGCAACAGAATCTATTACAACAACATCCAATGCGCCGGAAAGAATTAATCTATCGGCAATTTCCAATGCCTGTTCTCCATAATCTGGTTGAGAGATTAATAAATTATCTACATCAACACCTAATTTTTGCGCATAGCTACTATCAAATGCATGTTCTGCATCAATGATAGCACACATACCGCCTTTCTTTTGCGCCTCTGCAATAATATGTGTTGCAATAGTTGTTTTACCAGAACTTTCCGGGCCATAAATTTCAACAATTCTTCCTCTTGGAATTCCGCCAACACCCAAAGCAATATCCAAACCAATTGAACCGGTTGAAATTACTTCCATTTGTTGTTGCGGTTTATCACCCATCATCATTACACTTCCTTTGCCATAATCTTTGTCAATCTTATCGATTGTCAACTTTAATGCTTTTAATTTTTCTGCGTTACTCATAATACTATCTTTTATTTTTCAAAATTAATGAGGATGTAAAGCTAATAAGATTTTTTTACAAACACTAATATTTTTAGTTTTTTTCACTAAAAATATTAGGGCTGTGATTTTTTCGTTTACCGACAAGCCGAAGATGCATCCATTTCAATAAAAACATTCGGAACAACAACTCTTTCAACACCAGCGCCTTTAATTAAATGTTGCAAAGAATAATATCCAATCAGTTTTACAAATATTAAATCGTTTGGTTTTCTTTGAATACGATTATATTCTTTTTCTATTTGAGTATTGATTGAATTCTTAGCAACTTTAATTTTATTCTGTGTTCCGCAATCTGTAAACCAAACTTGATTATCATTATAACTATACATACCAATCAAAGTGTCTCCAATAGGAACTTTAGTTGAGATTGATGTTGCGCCAATTAATTTTATTTGATTAGAATTTGTTGATTGAATTTCTTTTCCATCACTATCCAACATTTGTAAAATAGAATCGCTGATAATTTTATATTGATGCGGCAATTCTGTTGTGCCACTTAAAATTAACCTGTCATTATTTTTTCGCATCCATTTGCCCGAATCAATAAATCGCAAAAAATATTTCCCAAAATAATATTTTTCATTCAGCCAAAAACTACTGTCTGCATTTATTTGCAATTGAACATCAATTCCGGAACAATCTGCACAAAAATATTTTCCACCATAAGTACCAGCAATATTTTTTATTGATTGATTCTTACACGATGCAAACAAAATAAATAAGAAAAATATTTTTTTCATATCAATGCAATACAATATTATTCCCCATATCTTCTAATGCAATGCCTTTTGTTTCGGGCATCATTTTCCAAACATATAATAATTGAAGCAACATCATAAACGCAAAGAATCCGAAAATATATGCACCAGGAACATTTGCTGCAAAGTACGGAAACACTTGCGCCACAAGGGCCGCAAACACCCAATGCGTTAAACAACCGAAAGACGTTCCACTTGCACGAACAGAGTTTGGAAACAGTTCAGATAAAAATACCCAAATAACAGCACCCTGTCCAACTGCATGAGATGCAATGAAAAGAAAAACATAATAAACGATCATACTGTGATCTGTTCCATTGAATGAAATAGCAATTAACGAAAGAGATAAAATATATCCGAATGAACCAATAAACATTAAAGTTCTTCTACCAAAACGATCAATCAAATACCAACCCGTGATGGTGAAAATTAAATTGATAACACCAATTCCAACTGTTGATAATAATGCACCGTTTCTTTCAATACCAGCCATCTGAAAAACTTTTGGTGCAAAATAAATGATGGCATTAATGCCGGACATTTGATTGAAGAATGCAATTAAAAATGCAAGAACTAAAGGTTTAAAAAATTTTTTACTGAATAAAGATTCTTTCGCAGAAGAAACAGAATTTTTAATGTCTTCAATAATATGATCCGTTGCTTCGCCGGTAATTGCTAAGACTTTTTTCGCAGCCTCATAATCTTTTTTATACAACACCAACCATCTTGGCGTTTCGGGTGTAAATAACATTAAAGTTGAAAAAACTAAAGATGGAATTGCAACAACTCCCAACATCCAACGCCAATCATTTGCTCCGCCAACACCTTGCAATAAATAATTAGAGAAGTATGCAATTAAAATTCCGGCAACAACATTAAGTTGAAATGATATTACCATACGACCGCGATATTTTGGTGGTGCTATTTCTGAAATATAAACAGGCGCAACTACTGATGATGCACCAATACTTAGTCCACTTACAAAACGAAAGAACATAAATAAATAAACATTGGTTGATAATGCAGCACCAATAGATGTAACAAAAAATAAAATGCCAATCCATATCAATGTTTTTTTGCGACCAATTTTATTAGCAGGAATATTTCCAAGCGCTGCACCAAATGCTGTTCCGTACAATGCCATTGCAATGGCTGTTCCGTGCATCCAGTCACTTAATTCCCATAATTTTTGAATAGCCTGTTCTGCACCAGAGATTACTGCCACATCTAATCCAAAAAGAAATCCACCTAAACCAACTGTTATTGACCACAATGCAAGTTTTTTGTTCATTGTATTTTTCGTTAGATGATTATCAAAACAGAAAGTTATGATTTTATTTTACGACAACAAGTATTTGAAAATTGAAAACGTTTGCTGTGGAAATTTTTAATATAAAAACGACCGATTAGTTTAATCGGTCGTTTAAAAAATTATTCCACACTATTATAATTTTTCGTAGAGTGCTCTTAATTTTTCTCTTGTTATTATTTTTTCCCAATCAACACCCAACGCGTTTTCCCATAAAGGTTTCATCCCAAGAGAAACATTTATCATTATATCAAACTGTTCATCAGTTAATCCTTTACAAATACCAACAGGAATTTCAATTTTATTTTTATCGACCATGCGTTTAAATTCATCAACACCTTCAGGATAATATTCGTGCAAATGATTCATCACAATGCAATTGCCAATGCCATGTTTGGTTCCTAATAAATAACTCAATCCATAACTAACCGCATGTGCTACACCAACTTGTGAATACGCAATGCTCATTCCACCTGCATAAGAAGCCATCATTAATTTATTATCACACTCATCATCCCAAACATCTTTTTCTAAAAAAATATGTTGACAAATTTGCAATGCTTTCTCACCATAACTTTTACTGAACTCATTTAAATAAGTTCCTTGTAAACTTTCAATGCAATGAATATAACAATCCATGCCTGTATAAAAACGTTGGTTGACAGGCGCATTCTTTGTTAATT
>CAILAF010000643.1 GCA_903832075.1 uncultured Chitinophagaceae bacterium | reverse complement strand
ATTTTTATAAATAATAAGGCCCCACTAAAAAGCAGGGCCCATTGTTATACATACCCCCAAACTGAAAAAAATATGGATTTTGGATCTGAATGTCGGATTTGGCTGGATTAAAAAACGGGCATTTTTTTAAAGACAGATATCTAAAAAGAAATGCTGCCTCTTTATTAAAAGAGAGACTTCAAAAAAATAAAAAAGATTAAAGCAGGAAGAAATTAATTACCAAAAACGCTTAAAAATTTAATACGCATTATTTTTAATTGTTCTAAAGTATAATCATTATCGCATAATTCTTTTTGTGCAATTTCTAAAGAAGAGGTTTCGCAACTTTTAAAATAATCAATAATTTCTTCTTGTTCATCATCGTCTAACCACTCGTCAATCGCATAATCAAGATTAAGCTTTGTGCCACTGGCAGCAATGGTTTCCATCTCTTCTAATAATTCATCTAATTTTAAACTTTTATGTTTAGCAATTGTTTCAAGCGGAATTTTTTTATCAATATTTTGAATGATATAAACCTTGTTGCTGCTTTTGTTTAAAACGCTTCTCATCACAAAGTCATCAGGCTTCTCAATATCATTTTCTTCAACATATTTTTCTATTAATTCCACAAAAGGCTTTCCATATTTTATTGCTTTTCCCTTGCTAACGCCCTGGCACTTTTCCAATTCTTCTAATGTTGTTGGATATAGCGTTGCCATATCCTGTAAAGAATTTTCTAAGAAAACAACAAAAGGGGGGAGATTTTTTTTCTTTGCTTCTCCTTGGCGAAGATCTTTTAATAATTCAAATAATTTATCATCAGCAGCGGCGCCGTTTTGTGACGAATTTTCATTTTCTTCGTCGTCTTCATTCGCGTCTTCGTATAAATTATTCAAAACAATTTTAAACGAGGTTGGTTTCTTTAACCATTTCTCACCACGTTATGTCATCTTCAATAAACCATATTCTTCAATATCTTTTCTAATTAAATTTTCAAGCAACACTTGCCGAATCAAACTGTTCCAATAATGAGATTCCTGATTATTTTTTCCAATTCCAAAAACAGAAAGTTTTTCGTGGCGGAACATGTTGATTTGTGGCGTTAATCTTCCAATGATAACGTTAACAACATATTCTGTAACGAATCTTTCGTCCAAAGCTTTAATTGTTTTTAGCACTTTTACAACATCATCTTTTGCTTCAACTTTTTCTTTAGGATGTTTACAATTATCACAGTTGCCGCAATTTTTATTTTCCCACTCTTCACCAAAATAATGCAATAAAATTTTTCTTCTGCAAACATTGCTTTCTGCGTATGCAACTGTTTCATTAATTAATTGAGCAACCACCTCTCTTTCGCTCAACGGCTTGTCTCTCATAAGATGCTCTAATTTGGCAACATCTTTATGAGAATAATATAAAACACAAATCCCTTCCAATCCATCGCGTCCGGCGCGCCCGGTTTCCTGATAATAATTTTCAATTGATTTTGGAATATTAAAATGAATAACAAAACGAATATCCGGCTTGTCAATACCCATTCCAAATGCAATGGTGGCAACAATTACCTGAACATCTTCGTTTAAAAATTGATCTTGTCTGTCGGCTCTTAACTTTTGATCTAATCCCGCATGATAGGCAACGGCTTTAATATTATTTGCCATTAAAATTTCAGCAAGCTCTTCCGTTGTTTTTCGGTTGAGTGTATAAATGATCCCACTTTTTCCTTTGTGTTGAGAAATAAAACGAACAATACTTTTAATGGTTTGTTCTTTTTTTATTTTCGGTTGAATTTCATAATAAAGATTAGAACGATTGAATGATGAAATAAAAATGTTAGGATTGCGCAATCCTAAATTTTTTACAATATCACTCTGCACTTTTGGTGTTGCGGTTGCGGTTAAGGCAATTACTGCAACATCAGGATTAATAATGTCCATCATTTCTCGAAGCCTTCTATATTCGGGGCGAAAATCATGTCCCCACTCAGAAATACAATGCGCTTCATCAACCGCAAAAAAAGAAATTTTTAAGTCGCTGAAAAATTGCAGATTTTCTTCCTTTGTTAATGTTTCTGGTGCTACATATAATAATTTTGTTTTCCCCGCAACAAGATCTTCTTTTACTTCTTTAATCTGTCCTTTGTTAAGAGAAGAATTTAAAAAATGTGCAACATCGTCTTTCTCACTATATCCCCTTACTAAATCAACTTGATTTTTCATTAACGCAATCAACGGAGAAACAACAATTGCACAACCCGGTAATATCATTGCCGGTAATTGATAACACAAACTTTTTCCACCGCCTGTTGGCATTATAACAAAAGTGTCTCTGCCGTCTAATAAACTATTAATTGATTTTTCTTGTGTTCCTTTAAATTCTTTAAACCCAAAATATTTATGAAGTGCTTCATGAATATCGTGTTCCAATGAACTTCCTTTTTTTGTCGTAGTTTTTTTATTGGTTGGCTTCGTTTTTGCCAGAGCCCCTTTTGTACTTGTTGTCATCTCTATAAAAAAGTTTTATCCCATTATTTGGAATATATAATGAACATATAAGTTAATGCATTTTGCCGGAATGGTTCAATATTTTTTTAGAACGGTTATGTACTGGGTACAATGTCCGGCGGGATGCCAATAATTTTGTGGTTCTTGTTTTCAAGCGTCTGCATCACAGAATTGAAAAAAGGATTGCTAAGATAATAAACCACAAGCGCAACGACAAAGGTTTGTTGTTAAAGTTTACCTTTGCGTTGTATGAGTATAGATATTATTCAAAGTGGAAAAAAAACTATTGACACAGAAGCCACGTCAATTAAAGCTTTGAGCGAGTTTATAAATGAAGATTTTGAAAAGACGGTAAAAGCAATTCATCAAACGAAAGGGAGAGTTGTGGTAAGCGGCATTGGAAAGAGCGCCATTGTTGCACAAAAAATTGTGGGAACATTTAACTCTACCGGCACCCCAAGTGTTTTTATGCACGCTGCAGATGCCATTCATGGCGACCTTGGAATGATACAAAAAGAAGATGTTATAATACTTATTAGCAAAAGCGGAGAAAGTCCAGAAATAAAAATCTTAGTTCCACTAATAAAAAATTTTGGAAATACAATTATTGGAATGGTAGGAAATACAGAAAGTTATTTGTCAAAAAATTCACATATAATTTTAAATACAACCGTTGAAAAAGAAGCTTGCCCGAATAATTTGGCTCCCACAAGCAGCACCACCGCCCAAATGGTGATGGGCGACGCTTTGGCAATTGCTTTAATGGAATTAAACGGGTTTGATGGAAAAGAGTTTGCAAAATATCATCCTGGTGGAAATTTGGGAAAGCGATTATACTTACGCGTAGCAGATTTATATATAAACAATCAACAACCAAAAGTTTTAGCAGAGGCTAAATTAAAAGAAGTTATTGTTGAAATAACAGAAAAGAGATTGGGCGTTGCGGCAGTAGTGGATGAAAAAAATAATGTTATCGGTATTATTACTGATGGAGACCTAAGAAGAATGTTAGAAAAGAGCAGTAACATAGAAAACATAAAAGCGAAAGATATATTTTCTGTTCATCCAAAAACAATTCAGCCCGAAGTGCTTGCCGTAGAGGCATTACAAAAAATGAGAACAAATAATATCAGTCAATTAATTGTTGAAGAACACAATCAATATCTTGGTATTTTACATTTGCACGATCTTGTAAAGGAGGGCATACTTTAAATTGTTCTTAGTAAATACTTAAAGGCATATTATCGCGTTATATTTGTTATCTGAAAAAAATATTAGATGAATAAACATCATTATGTAGCCATCATGGCCGGCGGAATTGGAAGTCGCTTTTGGCCAAAAAGCAGAACTTCTTTTCCAAAACAATTTCTTGATATTTTAAACACAGGAAAAACATTGATTCGGTGGACTTTTGAGCGGTATGCAGATTTTATTCCTAAAGAAAATATCTATGTTGTTACTTCTGATGAATATGTAAACATAGTTGCAGAACAGTTGCCGGAACTGCCACTTGAAAATATTTTGGCAGAACCCAGTAGAAAAAACACAGCACCATGTGTTGCGTATATATCATTCAAATTATTACAAAAAGACCCACAAGCATCATTGATTGTTGCACCAAGTGATCATATGATTTTAGATGGTGTTGGATTTAAAAACATTGCAACAAAAGCGCTGAATTTTGTTAATGAAAAAGAAGCTTTTATAACGCTTGGAATAAAACCCACCCACCCCAATACCGGATATGGTTATATTCAATTTGATACAACAAAAAATGATGATGGTGTTTATAAAGTAAAAACATTTACCGAAAAACCGAATTTGGAATTAGCTAAAACATTTGTAGCAAGTGGAGAGTTTTTGTGGAACGGAGGCATTTTTGTTTGGCGTGTTAAAACAGTTGTTGATGCGTTTGAAAAATATCAACCCGAAATGTTCGAATTGTTTGAAGGAGAAAAACAAAACTTCAACACATCAAAAGAAAAAGAATCTATCAACAAAATATATCCATTATGTACAAGTGTTTCTATTGATTATGCAATCATGGAAAAAGCAGATAATGTTTATGTGATACCTTCTTCGTTTGGTTGGAGTGATTTAGGAACATGGAACAGCGCATATGAAAATTTAGACAAAGACTATTTAGGAAATGCTGTAGCTTCTGAAAACGTAATAATAATTGATGCAACAAAGTGTATGGTTAGTGCGCCGCATGAAAAATTATTATTGTTACAAGGGTT